>NZ_LZKQ01000160.1 GCF_001668675.1 Mycobacterium asiaticum
CACTGTCGCAGTACGCATTCGGTGCCGACGGCGAGTCGATGGGCGCTAGCGCGCTTGGGGCGGTGACGGGCCTGGGCGGCGCAGCCACCGGAGCGGCGATGCTGGGTGGACCCGTGGCCGCGGCACAACAGCTGGCGGGCGCGGCATCGGCGGGGGCGGTGTCGCAGGTCGGCGCTGCGGTCGGGGCCCAGGCCGAGGCGTTGTCACCCCGCATCGCCGCGACCGTGCCACAACTGGTTCAGTTGGCGCCGATGGCTCAGCAGATGGCGCCGATGGGACAGCAGGTCGGCCAGAGCGTTCAGCAGGCCGCATCTCAGGCCGGGCAGGGCGGCGGGGCCCAACTCGCCAGCGACACCAAGCCGGCCGACGAGGACAAGAAGGACGACGAAGACAACCCGGACGCCGACGGTACGCAGGCCGACGGTGCACAAGCCGACGGTGCCGCCGCGGGCAAGGCGACCCTGGTCAGCGCCCCGGTGGAGGGCGCCGCCGGCGGGAAGTCGGCGGCGGGGCCGGTCGCGGCGCCAATCTGAGAAGGATCTAGAACCGCAGATTCCGCACCATGTCGTAGACGCCGGTGATCCACAACAGCAGCGGAATGATCGACGCCACCACGGCGCCGTCGATCAGTTCGGTGATCCGCTTCATCACCGGCGACAGGCGCTTGATCGGGGCCATCGCTCCGAAGATGACCAACGCGACCACCACCAGCACCAGGTAGCCGGCAAGAATCGCCCACGCCCACTGCGGGTACCAGAGACAAAGGCGCATCGCCAATCCGGTCGGGATCGCGGCGGCGGCGGCCAGTAACGACCACGCGCACCAACGATCCACATAAAGCCGGGAACGGAACCCGCACAGCACGGTCAACAACCCGGCGACCACCAGGCTGTGGACGAAGAAGTGTCCGTGCACCACCACCGCGACGGCACCGGCCGCCAGGATCACAGCGCCCGCCATCACATACCCGACCAGCAGTTGCTTGGCCAGCTTGCTGCGCTCGGTCAGCCGGGCCGCGGATGCCGGCACCGACGCGATGATCGCCTGCCAGGTCGGAGTCTCCTCGTTGGTGGCGTCCTCGGCGGTCACCGGGTCGAGGAGTTCTTCGTTGTCGACGGTCTCGCCCGGGACGGGGATCGGCGGCAACGCGATTCGCGCCACGGCGACGGTGAGCTTGGCGGCATTGGTCACGACGAACAAACCGAATGCGATCGCCCCGGCCGGCACCCACTCCTGGTAGCCGTAACCGGTCGCGATGGCGGCACCGACCAGCGCGATCATGCTGATCACGACGAAGGAGGCCACTTCGTGGCGTCGGCGGGGGCCGCCGCGGACCAACACGGTCAACAACAGCACCGCGGTAGCAGCGGCGGCCAGGTGCGGCGCCCCGAGCGAAGTGGTGCCACGTGGCAGCGGGACGGCGGTCGCCGCCGCGCCCGCCAGGAGCGGGTAAGCGGCAATCAGCAGGCACTCGGAAAGATCGGCCTTGGCGTAGAACCGCTTGGCCACGAACGACACGACCAGGGCGATGATGCCCAGCAGGCCCAACGCCACCGGCCAATACCAGCTGCGGCCGGTCGTCCACCACGCGCGCATGGCGATGGCGGTCAGTGGGAGGGCCAGGATCGGGAGGGCAACCGAGATGAAGCGCTCGACCGCCGTCCGATCGAATTCCGGCGATTCGTCCAGCACCGCGATCGCGTCGATGACGTCTTCGACCAGCGGCCGGTATCGCTCCGTCCGGCTGGCCGAAACCAGGGTCAACAATGAGCCGTCGACCACGCCGGCCTCGTCGAGGGACTGTTCGGGCCGCAGCGGCGGCGACCCCGGCCGGGCGAACGTCCACACGCCCTGGGCGGCGAAGTCGAAGCCCGCCAGGACATCCGGTGGGGTGTCTTCGAGCATGTCGGCCAGCACCTGGACGGTCTCGTCGATGTAGGTGGCCATCGGTGCCGCCGCCGGCAGCACCAGGTCGGTCATCCGCTTTCCGGTCAGGATCGTCACCCGGGTGGTGGCCGGCCTTGCGGGCGCGGTCCCGGATGCGGTGGAGCCGGCGGCAACAGCAGGTGCACTCAACGACGTCCCGCCCTTTCAAAATCGTCGGACAGAGCCGCGGCCAATTCGAGCACCCGCCGTTGGTAGGCGGGATCGAGTTGGTCGAGCTGAATTTCGGTTCCGGTCGCGATGTGCTTGTCCCAGGGCAGCAACACGACCCGGTCCGGCTGTACCAGTTGCTGGAACTGCCGCACCAATTTCTTCTCCGCGACGTTGGTCTCGCCGACCGCGACGTGGTTGATGACGACGACGACGCGACTCAGCAGATCCTGATACCCGTTGTGCCGCAGCCACTCCAGCGCACTCTCAGCCTGCCGGGCGCTGTCCAGCGACACGTTGGTCACGATCACGATCGCCGACGCGGTCTCCAGCACACCGCGGGTGACCGGGTCGAACAATCCCGGCCCGCAGTCGGCCAGCACCAGGTTGTAGAACTTGGACACCGTGTCGACCGCGAAGCGCAGGTCCTCACCACTGAGCCCGCGTTGCGCCGTGGTGTATTCGGCGGTCGGCAGGATCTCCAAATTGTGGGCGTTCACGCTCGTGTGTGCGCGCACGTCGTTGTAGTGCGAAAGGTTCTGGTCGGCAATCAAATCCGCGATCGAAGACGGCGAGGTACGCCCGGCGCGCTCGGCCAAGTTGCCGCAACCGGGGTCCGCGTCGAGCACCAGGATGCGGTCGCCCCGCACCTGCGCCAGCATGGTTCCCAATGTGACGGTGGTGGTGGTCTTGCCGACGCCGCCTTTCAAACCGAGCACCCCGATCTGGTATGAACCGCGCGGCTTGCGCCGGACCCTGGCGCGCAACTCCCGTTCGTACTTCTCGTCGGGCGACAGACCCAGATTGATCCGCGTCAGCTTGTAGACGGTCCGTCGCCAACCGCGTTGCGGGACCGGCTTTTCCGGGGCGACCTGCCGTGCCGGCGGAGGCGCCGGGGCCGGCGATTCGGTAGGGAAGGGGACGGGCGCCGCGGCGACGGGCGGCACCGGGCGGGATTCCCGCTGCGGTGGCGCTGGTGTGGTGGCCGGTGGTGGTGCCTGTTCCGGCGACGGTCGCCGCACCGGAATCGGGCCGGAGGGGGCACGGCGTCTACCGCCGGACCGGCCACCCGGGGGTTGGGGCGGCGGGGCCGCAGCTCCGCGTCCGGGCGGGGTCATCTGCGGAGCGTCCGGGGCAGGCATCGGGACTCGGAAGTACGGCCCACCGGCCGGATTCGTTTCGTCCGATTCGGGGTCGGGCAGGTACCGGTGCCCACGACGTTCCCGGCGCGACGGCGGTTCGGTCGGCGGGGGCCCGGCCGGCGGCTCCCGATGGGTGGGTGCGGGCGCGGGCTGGTGAGTCTGCTGGCGTTCGCCGAGTCGTACCCGGCCGTTGGTCGGCATCGCGGTTGTCGGTGGTTCGGCTGGTCGCGACGGCGGCTTCGGCGGGGGCGGCAAGGGCGGCCGCGGTTCCGGCGACTTCTTCGGCGGCGCGGAACGGGTTTCGGGTGTGACGGTCGGCGGTCCGCCGATGGGCATCGGGGGCGCCGGCGGGTTGGGCGCGACCGGCGCAGCGGTGACCGGTGGTGGTGCGGCGGCAACGGGTGCCGGCTCGGGTGGGGCCGGTGGTGGTGGTTCGGGCGGCGCCGGTTGTGGCTCGGGTGGCGCCGGTGGAGGGTCGGGTGCGACGGGGGGCGGTCCACCGATAGGCATCGGCGGCGCGGGCGGCTCGGGTGGGGCCGGTGGTGGTTCGGGTGGGGCCGGCGACGGTTCGGGTGGCTCAACCGATTCGGGCGCCTCGGCCGTTTCGGGTGCCTGCGGCGAGGCGTTCAGCCGGAACTGGGGAAGCTCGCTCGGCGGTTTCGGTGGTGGCCCGAGGATCGGCATCGGCGGCAACGATGGTTTGGCGCCGCCCGCCGCGGGCCCG
>NZ_LZKQ01000161.1 GCF_001668675.1 Mycobacterium asiaticum
GAACCGTCGCTGCCATACCGCAGGAAGCTGAGCACGTTGTTGGCGGAGTCGTTGGCATCGATCCAGGAATAGCCCTCGGGGGTGGTGTCCTGGCTCCACAACGCCGGGTGGCTGACGTAGATCCCATTGATGTCACGCACCAACCGCAGGACACCGTTGGAAAAACCTTGCTCGTCAAGCTGCCACCAGTCCAGGCCGCGTTCCTCGGACCATTCGGCACGCTGGCCGAATTCCTGTCCCATGAACAGCAATTGCTTGCCGGGGTGGGCCCACTGGTAGGCCAGCAGGTTGCGCAGCCCGGCCGCCTTGGTGTGGTTGTCACCCGGCATCCGGCCCCACAGGGTGCCCTTGCCGTGCACCACCTCGTCGTGGCTGAGCGGCAGCACATAGTTCTCGCTGAACGCATACAGCAGCGAAAAGGTCATCTCGTGGTGGTGATAGTTGCGATAGATCGGATCACGGCTGAGGTAGTCCAGCGTGTCGTGCATCCAGCCCATGTTCCATTTCATCGAAAAGCCCAGGCCGCCAAGGTTGGTGGGCCTTGTCACGCCGGGCCAGGACGTCGATTCCTCGGCGATGGTGACAATGCCGGGCGCTGCCTTGTGTGCCGTGGCGTTCATCTCCTGCAGGAACTGCACGGCCTCCAGGTTCTCCCGGCCGCCGTAGATGTTGGGTGTCCAACCGCCTTCGGGGCGTGAGTAGTCCAGGTAGAGCATCGATGCGACCGCGTCCACCCGCAGGCCGTCGATGTGGAATTCCTCCAGCCAGTACAAGGCGTTGGCCACCAGGAAATTGCGCACCTCCGGTCGACCGAAGTCGAAAACGTATGTGCCCCAGTCCAGCTGCTCACCGCGCTTGGGGTCGGAATGCTCGTAGAGCGGGGTGCCGTCGAATCGCCCCAGCGCCCAGGCGTCCTTGGGGAAGTGGGCGGGCACCCAGTCGACGATCACCCCGATGCCGGCCTGGTGCAGCGCGTCCACCACGGCGCGGAACTCGTCGGGTGTGCCGAATCGCGACGACGGCGCATAGTACGACGTGACCTGGTAGCCCCAGGATCCCCCGAACGGGTGCTCGGCGACGGGCAGCAACTCGACGTGCGTGAACCCTTGCTCCACAACATATTCGGTCAGCTCCCGAGCGAGCTGCAGATAGCTCAGTCCGGGACGCCAGGAGCCGAGGTGGACTTCGAGGGTACTCATCGGCTCGAACACCGGGTTACGGCTGGGGCGCTGCGTCATCCAGTCGTCGTCGCTCCAGGTGTAGTCGCTGACCGTCACCCGCGACGCCGTCTGAGGAGGCACTTCGGTGCCGAACGCGAACGGGTCGGCACGATCGGACACCACGCCGTCGGCACCATGCACCCGGAACTTGTACAGGCCGTTGACCGGAAAGTCCGGCCAGAACAATTCCCAGACACCCGACGAGCCAAGGACGCGCATCGGGGCGTCGTTGCCCGTCCACCCGTTGAACTCGCCGATCAGGCTGACGCCCTTGGCGTTGGGCGCCCATACCGCGAACGACACCCCGTTGACCACGCCGTCGGGCGTGGTGAACGAACGGGGGTGGGCACCAAGGACTTCCCAGAGTCTTTCGTGGCGGCCTTCGGCGAACAGATGGAGGTCCACCTCGCCCAGTGTGGGCAGGAACCGGTAGGGGTCGGCGACGACATGCGGCCCGGAACCCTCGTAGGTCACCTCGAGCCGATAGTCGACCAGGTCCACAAACGGAAGCGCGACGGCGAACAGTCCGGAATCGATGTGCTGCAGGGGATATCGGTCGTCACCGACCAGCGCCACGACGCTGGTCGCGTGGGGACGGAACGCCCGGACGACGGTGTGGTCGCCGTACTCGTGGGCGCCCAGAATGCCGTGCGGATTGTGATGTGCACCCGCGGCCAGCGTGGCGACCTCGACAGGGTCGGGTGCCAGATGAGCGCTGGTCAATTGATCGGCTTTATTCATTTTCCCTCACCTCCTGCGCAGCAGCCTGACGCGGGACTCGTCGGGTATGAGCGGCATGTTGACGATGTGGGCGACTGCGCGCCCCGGGTCGATGCGGATGTAATTGCTCTGCCCCCATTGGTATTCCTCACCGGTGATCTCATCGCGCACCCAGAACCGCTCGTAGGGCTCCCTGCCCAGCGCCTCCATGTCCAGCCACAACGTCGCCTCTTCAGGCCCGAATGCATTGATCGTCACGACCACCAGAACGCAGTCTCCGGTGGCCGGGTCGAACTTGCTGTACGCCATCAACGCGTCGTTGTCGATGTTGTGGAAGTGAATGTTGCGCAATTGCTGCAGTGCCGGGTGCAGCCGGCGAATTTCGTTGAGCCGCTTGATGAACGGCTCCAGTGACCGTCCGTCGGCCAGCGCGCCCGCGAAATCGCGGGGGCGCAGTTCGTACTTCTCGGAGTCCAGGTACTCCTCGCTACCCTCCCGCACCGCGCGGTGTTCGAACAGCTCGTACCCGGAGTACACCCCCCAGGCCGGGCTCATGGTGGCCGCCAGCACGGCGCGGATGGCGAACATGCCCGGGCCGTGATGCTGCAGCACCTCATGCAGGATGTCCGGGGTGTTGACGAAGAGGTTCGGTGTGCGGAAGTCGGCGAGCCGGGCGATGTCGTTGCCGAATTCGGTCAGCTCCCATTTGGCCGTGCGCCAGGTGAAGTAACTGTAGGACTGCGTGAAGCCCAGCTTGGCCAGCCCGTACTGGCGAGCCGGCGGGGTGAAGGCCTCCGAGAGGAACAGCACGTCGGGATGAACGGCTTTCACCTGAGCGATCAACCAGGCCCAGAAGTTCGGCGGCTTGGTGTGCGGGTTGTCCACCCGAAAGAACTTGACGCCGTGGTCAACCCAGTGCAGCACCACCCGCAGCACCTCGTCGTAGAGGCCCGCGGGGTCGTTGTCGAAGTTGAGTGGATAGATGTCCTGGTACTTCTTCGGCGGATTCTCCGCGTAGGCGATGGTGCCGTCGGGCAGCTCGGTGAACCAGTTGCGGTGGTCGCGGGCCCAGGGATGGTCCGGCGCGCACTGCAGCGCCAGGTCCAGTGCCACCTCCAGGCCCAGCTCGCGGGCGGCGGCGACGAAGTCGTCGAAGTCGTCGATCGTGCCCAGGCTCGGGTGGACGGCGTCATGGCCGCCGTCGGCGCTGCCGATCGCCCACGGCGATCCGACGTCACCAGGGGATGCAGTCGGATTGTTGTTGCGACCCTTGCGGTGTACCTCGCCGATCGGATGGATGGGCGGCAGATACACCACGTCGAAGCCCATGTCGGCGATCCGCGGCAGCGCGGCCGCGGCGGTGGCGAAGGTGCCGTGCACCGGGTTCCCGTCGTCGTCCCAGCCGCCGGTGGACCGCGGGAACATCTCGTACCACGAGCCGAACCGGGCCAGCGGCCGGTCCACCCACACGCCGTACTGTTCGCCCCGCGTGACCAGCTCCCGCAGCGGGAACTGGTCGAGCAGTTCCTCAACTTCCGGGCTCAGCGCCGGCGCGGTGCGCGTCAGCGGATCACCCGGGGTGCGCAGCGCCGTCGCGGCTTCGAGCAGCGGGTGGCGCAGTTGACGCGGCACGCCGGTGGCGGCGCGTTCGAACAGCGCGGCCCCAACCAGTAAGTCGTTGGAGAGTTCGTTCTCCCCTTGGCCCGCATCGAGCTTGGCGATCACCCCGTGGCGCCAACTGTGAATGGGGTCGCCCCAACCGTCGACGCGAAACGTCCACAGGCCGGCCCGGTCCGGGGTGAACTGTCCGTGGAAAACGTAGGGCTCCAGACCCTCCGTCATCGGCAACTGCAACGGCTTGATGCGTTGCTCGGCTGCTTGGTCGGCCCTGACTGAATCCGGCCGGCCGGCCAGTTCGGACTCGGCGGGCTGCACCGCCTTGAGCTTGCGCACCTCGGCGCCCTGGGGGTAGCGCGTCCCCAGGAACCGCACCACCAGCGTGGCGGCCACGGCCTCGTGGCCTTCGCGCCAGACCGCTGCTCGGACCGGAATTACCTCACCGACCACCGCTTTCGCGGGATACGTACCGCAGGAGACAACGGGCTGAACGTCATCTATCTCGACACGACCGGGCACCGAATCACTCCATTTCGATTCCCGGCTCCTCAGCGGTCCGCAACCGCGGGCCGCCTTGTCGCCGGGGGATTTCGATTCCCGATTCCGTTGCGGTCCGCATCGTCATCGGGGTTTCCTAGGCTTCTCACCCCAACCGGCTCCGCTGGCGTCATCGGGGTGTTCGTTCGTTAGGTCGTTGTCTGCTCGCCTCCGTGCGCCCCATACCCACCCTAGTGTCCGGCTACACCGGGGGCGCCAAAAAGCCGTCTCCCTAAGGGGTCGCTGTGGAACCCTGCACGCAGCGAAAACCGCAGTAACGTAGACGTGCGTGAAGGCCCTTCGTCGCTTTAACGTCCGTGCCCACCTTCCCGACCGTCTCGCCGCCCTGGACCAACTGTCGACGAACCTGCGCTGGTCCTGGGAGAAACCCACGCAAGACCTCTTCGCGAGCATCGACCCGGAATTGTGGTCCAACTGCGGCAAGGACCCGGTGGCGGTGCTCGGCGCCGTCAAACCCGCGCGCCTGGACGAGCTGGCGATGGACGAGGACTTCCTGCGGCGCCTCGACGAACTCGCGGCCGATCTGAACGACTATCTGACCCGTCCGCTGTGGTATCAGCAGCAGGAGGCCGCGGGCGTCGCGATGCCCACCGGGATTGCGTACTTCTCGATGGAGTTCGGCATCGCCGAGGTGTTGCCCAACTACTCCGGCGGACTGGGAATCCTGGCCGGCGACCATCTGAAGGCCGCATCCGATCTCGGGCTGCCGTTGATCGCCGTGGGCCTGTACTACCGCTCGGGATATTTCCGCCAGTCGCTGACCGCCGACGGCTGGCAGCAGGAGACGTACCCCTCGCTGGACCCGCAGGGCCTGCCGTTGCGCCTGCTCACCGACGGCGTCGGCGACCCGGTGCTGGTCGAGCTGGCGCTGCCGGACTCGGCCCGGCTGCGGGCGCGCGTCTGGGTTGCGCAGGTGGGTCGGGTGCCATTGCTGCTGCTGGACTCCGATGTCCCGGAGAACGAACACGAGCTGCGCAGCGTCACCGACCGCCTCTACGGCGGAGACCAAGAACACCGCATCAAGCAGGAGATCCTCGCCGGCATCGGTGGGGTGCGGGCGATCCGGGCGTTCACCACCCTCGAGGGGCGCCCGGCGCCCGAGGTGTTCCACATGAACGAGGGCCACGCCGGTTTCCTCGGCG
The DNA here is from genome assembly GCF_001668675.1 of Mycobacterium asiaticum. Taxonomy (GTDB): domain Bacteria; phylum Actinomycetota; class Actinomycetes; order Mycobacteriales; family Mycobacteriaceae; genus Mycobacterium; species Mycobacterium asiaticum_D. The sequence continues at coordinate 5,258 of NZ_LZKQ01000161.1, forward strand.
CCGAACGCATCCGCGAACTGGTCACCGAGGCAGGCCTGGACTACGACACCGCGTTGACGGTGGTGCGATCGAGCACTGTGTTCACCACCCACACCCCGGTGCCCGCGGGGATCGATCGCTTCCCGGTGGAGATGGTGCAGCGCTACTTCGACGACGAGGGCGCCAGCGTCGCCACCCTGCTGCCCGGTGTCCCCACCGAACGGATCCTCGCCCTGGGCGCCGAGGACGACCCGACCAAGTTCAACATGGCCCACATGGGGCTGCGGTTGGCGCAGCGGGCCAACGGTGTCTCGCTGCTGCACGGCCGGGTGAGCCGGGTGATGTTCAACGAGTTGTGGCAGGGCTTCGACCCCGAGGAGGTGCCGATCGGGTCGATCACCAACGGTGTGCACGCGCGCACCTGGGCGGCGCCGCAGTGGCTGCAGCTGGGCCGCGAGTTGGCCGGATCCGACTCGTTCAGCGAGCCGGCCGTGTGGCTGCGACTGCAACAGGTCGATCCGGGACACCTGTGGTGGATTCGCTCGCAGTTGCGGGCCCTGCTGGTCGAGGACGTGCGGGCCCGGCTACACCGGTCGTGGCTGGAACGTGGCGCGTCGGAAGCCGAATTAGGTTGGATCAAAACGGCTTTCGACCCCAACGTGCTCACCATCGGGTTCGCCCGACGGGTGCCGACGTACAAGCGCCTGACCCTGATGCTGCGCGACCCGGAGCGGCTGGAGCGGTTGCTGCTCGACCCGGAACGGCCCATTCAGCTGATCGTCGCCGGTAAGTCACACCCGGCCGACGACGGCGGGAAAGCGTTGATCCAGCAGGTCGTGCGGTTCGCCGACCGGCCCGAGGTGCGCCACCGCATCGCCTTCCTGCCCGACTACGACATGTCCATGGCCCGGCTGCTCTATTGGGGCTGCGACGTCTGGCTGAACAACCCGCTGCGGCCGTTGGAAGCGTGCGGCACATCGGGAATGAAGAGCGCGCTCAATGGCGGCCTGAACTTGTCCATCCGCGACGGTTGGTGGGACGAGTGGTACGACGGCGAGAACGGGTGGGAGATCCCTTCGGCCGACGGTGTCGCCGACGACAACCGCCGCGACGACCTGGAGGCCAACGGGTTGTACAGCCTGTTGGAGCAGGCGGTGGCCCCGAAGTTCTACGAGCGTGACGAGCAGGGCGTGCCGCCGCGCTGGATCGAGATGGTGCGACA
>NZ_LZKQ01000162.1 GCF_001668675.1 Mycobacterium asiaticum
CGGGCTCGACCCAAGTACCGCCGCCGCAGCCCGGTGGAGACCACCAACGTCCAGCTGCCCACCGGCGACCGCCTGCTGATCCCCACCGGCGCCGAAACGCTGCGGCTCAAGGGCTACTTGATCATGGTCCGTAACAACAGCCGCGACTACGCCGAATTTGCAGACATGGTCGACGTCATGGATCCGGAGACCGCCGCTATGGTGCTGGGCGGCATGGACAGGTATTACTCTGGTCAACCTGCCGGATCGGCCGCGCGGCAGCAGTGGATGGCCACCGAGCTGGTCCGCCGGCTGGCCGATCCCGAGCCGTCTGACCTCGACCCCGGTCTCGACGACGAGTGGTCCGAGGACGAGAAGGCAAACTGGGAGGAGGTCAGGCAGCGCTGCCTGTCCGTGGCCGTGGCGATGTTGGAGGAGGCGAGGTGACGTTGGCTGCCGACCGCTGGAAAGGGGTGCCGGCCGCGCCCTCCGCACGATCCGACTCGGTGCGGCGGCCCGACCCGGACCAGCCCGTCGAATTCTGGTCCACCGCCGCCATCAACGCCGCCCTGCAGGGCGGCGACATCGGCACCTGGAAGCGCATCGCGGGCGCCCTCAAGCGGGATCCTTACGGGCGCACCGCTCGGCAGGTCGAGGAGATCCTGCGCGGGTCCCGCCCCGTCGGGATCGCCAAGGCGCTCTGGGAGGTGCTCGAGCGCGCCCGCACCCACCTCGAGGCCAATGAGCGCGCCGAAGTCGCCCGGCACGTGCAGTTGCTGATGGACCGTTCGGGTTTGGCCCGACAGGAGTTCGCGTCACGCATCGGCGTGGCCGCCGACGACCTCGCCACCTACCTCGACGGCAGCGTCAGCCCGTCGGCCTCGCTGATGATCCGGATGCGCCGGCTGTCCGACCGCTTCGTCCGGGTGAAGAACGAGCGGTCGTCCAACTCCAACTGATCTCCGACTGATCAACGCCCGATCGGCACGAAGTCGTTCACCAGCCAGTCGTTACCCCGTTTGGTCAGCGTCACCCGCACCGCCGGGTTGGCCTGACTGGTGGGTTGGCCGGGCGCGTTCTTGGTTACCCGCAGGACCACCGCGACGCTGGCCGCCGACGGCCCGATGGCCTCGACGCCCGCCGCCAGCGTGGCGGCCTGGACGGAGACCTTCTGCTGCACCATCTCGGCGCTGGACTTGGTGAACTCCTCTTTGAACTTGCCGGCCCGCTCCGGCACCATCAGTCCCGCGGCCCGGTCGATCGAGGCCGCCGGCGCCGTCGGGGAGAACGACGCGACCGCCTCGGCCAGCCCGGTGGCGACCTGGGTCACCGCCACCGAGTCCCGCTTGAAGTCCTCGTCCTTGGTCGTCCAGTGCGTGTAACCGGTCACCACCGCGGCACCCAGCGCCGCCGTGGCCAGGAAAACGACCGCCAGCCGCAGCGCGGGCGCGTCGTCGTCGGTCCCGACAGTGACCGCGTCCCGGCGTAGCAGCCAGAAGTTGATGGCGACGCCCTCCACCACCAGCAATACCAGCGCCGTGCCGACGGCCACCCACCAGCGGGGCCACGCGAGCACCCCACCGATCGCCACCAGTGCAGTGATAGCCGCCAGGGGGGCCAGGATGTCGAAAGCGAACAGCCGCCACGCGTTTCTCATCGGATCGACTC
>NZ_LZKQ01000163.1 GCF_001668675.1 Mycobacterium asiaticum
CTCAAACGCCGACACCACCGCCCGCGCCTGAGCAGCGGCCTGCTCAGCCGCCGCACCCGCCGCACTCAACCACGCCGTATACGGCGTAGCCGCGGACGCCATCTCCAACGCCGCCGGGCCCTGCCAAGCATCGTTGACCAGACCCGAGGTCACCGCCTCGAAGAAGGACGACGCCGAGCCGAGCTCGGCAGCCAGGCCGTCCCAGGCCGACGCCACCGACGCCATCGGCGCCGATCCCGCGCCCAAAAGCATGTTCAGCGAGTTGATCTCGGGTGGCAAGGTCAGAAAACTCACCGGCTCAATACCTCTTCCTTACATTGCAGGAAAGCTTCTTGGGGGTTCCGGGCGGGGAAGCACATCATCAGCCGGCCACCCAGTCCGCCAGCGTCGCCTGCAACGCAGTCATCTGGCCGTGCAAGAAGCCGGAGACCTGGCTGCCGATGTTGCCGAAGCCGGAGATCAGGGCCGGGGCGTTGGCGGCCAGCGTGCTGGTGTTGGCGAAACCGGAGATGGCAGTCCCGATGTTCTGCCAGCCCGACAACAACGAACCGGAGTTGTACCAGCCCGACGTCAGCGCCCCGTTGGCGTTGGCGAGGCCTGAACTGAAATCGCTGGAGTTGAAGAAACCGGAAGTGCCGCTGGAACTTCCGTTGAAGAAGCCCGACGCCAACGACCCGACGGAGTTGCCGATACCCAGCAGCCCCGGCACCGTGAGGTTGAGTCGGCCGAGGAGCGTCATCTGGATGGGTAGCTGGAAATCTGCCCCGAACACGACGTTTAGCAGCTTGATCGGATTGATGATGATTTCTCCCGTATCTGCGGACGGGACGACTCCGTTGATGTTGGCGAGACCAAGCCCATTGACGGCGACCGGGACCGAGACGTCGATCGGGTAGATGGTGATCGCGCGGAACTCGCCGGTGATCGGGATCGCCACCTTGGTGGCCGCTACCAGGTCGATCGGAATCGCCGGGAAATTGAGTGGGATGGTGATGCCGTCAAGCACTTGACTGTCGGCCAGCATGAATGAACCGGTGTTCATGCTGCCGGTGTTGAAGGACCCGGTGTTGAGGTCACCTACGTTGGCGAAGCCGGTGTTGATGCTGCCGGCGTTGAAGCTACCGGTGTTCAGACTGCCGGGGTTTGCGTCACCGGTGTTGAAGCTGCCGGTGTTGAAACTCCCCGTGTTGTTGCTGCCGGTGTTACCGAAACCGATGTTATAGCTGCCGGTGTTGCCGATACCGGTGTTGGCGATGCTGGTATTACCGATACCGGTGTTGTAGTCACCGGCGTTACCGATGCCGGTGTTGCCGGTACCGGAGTTGAAGAAGCCGCGGTTGCC
>NZ_LZKQ01000164.1 GCF_001668675.1 Mycobacterium asiaticum
GGGTGGGATCCATTCGGTGTCGCCGTGGGTGTTTCGGCGGGTGAGGTAGTTGCGGAGTTCGACCATGCGGTTGTCGGGTCCGCAGGCCAGGGTGAGTTCGTCGATGTGGGTGCGGCGTTTGGCCAGCCAGCCTTCGAGGTGGTGGACCTGGGTCCAGTAGCCGGGCACGGTGCAGCCGGGGCGGGTGCAGCCGCGGTCTCGGGCTAGCAGGACCAGGCGTTGTTCGGGGGTGGCCAGGCGTTTGCCGTGGTAGAGGGCCAGGGTTTTGTCTTTGTCGAAGATGGCCAGGTAGTTGTGGGCGTGGGAGGCCAGCCGGATCACCTCGGCCATGGGGAGCAGGGTGCCCCCGGCGGTCAGGGCGCGCCCGGCGCCGGCTTCCAGTTCGGCCAGGGTGGTGGTGATGATGATCGAGGTGGGCAGTCCGTGGTGCTGGCCCAGGGTTTTCGACGTCAGCAGGGCGCGCAGGGCGGTGTTGAGGGCGTCGTGGTTGCGTTGGGCTGCGGTGCGGGTGTCGCGGTCCACGGCCTGGGCGGGGGCGCGCCCGTCGATCACCGGTGCGTCGTCGGCGGGGTTGCACATCCCTGGTGCGGCGAGTTTGGCCAGTACGGGTTCGACGGTGGCGCGGCATTCGGCGCTGATATATCCGCTGATTTTGGATAGGCCGTCGGGTTGTTGTTTGCCCAGCGTGATGCCGCGGTTGCGGGCCGGCTCGGCGGGCTTGTCGGGATCGAAGTCGCCGTTGGGTTTGAGGCAGTCCTTGTAGACCCGGGCGTACTCGGCCAGCTCGTCGGGGCGAAACCCGGTGGCGAACAATGCCAGCTTGGCCTCGGCTTCGGCCCGCGCAGGCGCATCGACGGTGTCGGGCAAGGTGGCGAAGAACTTGCGGATCACC
>NZ_LZKQ01000165.1 GCF_001668675.1 Mycobacterium asiaticum
AGCCCTGGCTGTTGAAGTTGCCCGCCGCGGCCACGACCACGACGTTGTTCTCGAAGGCGTAGCGCACGGCCCGGCCCGCCGCCCGGCCCGCGTCTCCCACCCAAAGCGCGACCGGCTGCCGCGGCGCCAGCTCCCGCTCAGCCACCGCCATCACGGCCGGCTCCGCCGCCCGTGCCGCAGCCGTACCAGCCCTACCGTGTGCCACCGTCGATAGATGAGGCCGAGATCACCGATCCCGGTCGGTTTGCGCCGCCGTCGGGTTGGCGCCGCGTTGTGCACAAAGCCACGTCGGGCCATGTCAACCCCGGAGCGTCCCGGAAAGAACGCCGGCAGGAACATCTGCTCGCCGAGATCCGGCAGCCGATCGTCGGGGACTTCCGTATCGCGGTGCTCTCGATCAAGGGTGGGGTCGGAAAGACCACCACCACATTCGGTTTGGGTTCGGCGTTGGCGACCGTGCGCCATGACCGGGTGATCGCCGTCGATGCCAACCCGGACCGGGGGACGCTGGGGGAGCGGGTGGGAGACGCGTCGACGCCCTCAACCGTGCGTGACCTGTTGTCCGACCCGAACATTCACCGCTACGCCGACGTTCGCAATCACACCCTGATGGCCACCAGCCGACTCGAAGTGCTTGCCAGCGAACAGGATCCGGCGGTGTCCGAGGTTTTCGGCGCCGAGGACTATCGGCGCACCGTCGACATTTTGCGACACTTCTACAACATCATCCTGACCGACTGCGGCACCGGCATCATGCATTCGGCGATGTCGGCGATTCTCGACCTCGCCCACTCCATCGTGCTGGTCAGCTCGCCGGCTATCGACGCCGCTCGCAGCGCCTCGGCGACCCTGGATTGGCTGGTGCAGCATGGGCATTCCGGCTTGGTCCGGGAAGCGCACGTGGTGCTCAGTGCCTCGCGTCCGGGTTCCGCGGCGCTGAAGCTGGACAAGGTTTACGAGCACTTCCAATCACGTTGCCGTTCCATACATTTGATCCCCTTCGACCCGCACCTCGCCGAGGGCGCGGACGTCGACTTCGGCCGATTGAATCCCGCGACGAGGCAGGCATACCTTGAGCTCGCCGGGTCCGTGGCGGAGAACTTCGGACGGTTGCGCGCCCCGCGCGAGCAGTGAACGCACCAGCGGTCAATCGCTGGCGTCGCTGCGACCACAACAGCGAAAACCCGGACCCCCCACGGGTGAGTCCGGGTTCTCGGGCGACATCAGCCCAGGATGTTGGCGGCCTGGCTGTTGTCGAGGTCCTGCACCAGCTGGTTCTGGTCGACCGCACGGATCTGCGTGGCGTGCAGATCCTGAATGATCTCGTCCATCTCCTGGGAGAACTTGAGGCGAAGCCCGTTGATCTCCTCGGGAGCGTGGCCCGTGTAGGGACCCGACGTCAGGGTGTTGAAGAGACCGTCGATCTCGGTCCGCATCTGCTCGGCATCGGCGGTGATGCTCCGGATGGCGTCGAGGGTGTTGTAGTTCGCCTCGAAGTTGTACTTGATCCCGTATGACATGAGCTGTTACCTGACTTCCTAGGCGTCGATATTGCGGTGGGCCTGAATGTATTCCATGGAGCTGGTGGCAAGGCGGTCGGTTTGCGCCTGGATCTGGCGCATGTGGTCGAGGTGCTCGACCATGCGGTTGTGGAACATCTGCGCCTGGTTGCCGTGCCAGTTCAGGTTGACCATCTCCTGGACTTCGTTCTCCATCTTGACCAGCAGCTGGTCCGTGGTCCGCAGATGTTCGTTGATGTTCTTGACATGCGGATCGGCATCTTCGGTTACTTCAAATGGGTGCGACATGCGATTCTCCTTTTCCTAGAGTGGCCTCGATTCACGAGGACACCGTGGTCTGATTTCTGCGCAATACCGTGCTAAACCAATGACGCCTCCCATTGGTCCGTCGACAACTCGACAAGTTGACTGATCGCCTGGCCGATGGCGTGATCCGAGCCCGGCTTCAGCGTCGTCCACAGTTGTCCGCTCGGCGAGGCGCTGGGCGCGCCCACAATTCGTCCCCTCCTGGTGTAGAACACCCCTACCGCTGCCGGTTGTCGCGAGATACGGTCCTGATCGGTACACAGTGCGTAGTAGACGATTTCGGCGAACGCGATGCGCGACGCCAGCGCGGACCCCAGCACCATTGCCGCGCGCGGTTCGGCGCCCAGGGCCCGCACCCGGTCGGCCAGTTGCGCCGCATCGTAAGTTCCCAACAGGTTTCGGCTTACCAACTCCGTCGGTGCGCCCACCGGCGTCACCTGCGCGCCCTCGGACCGGGGCAACCGGCCGATCAGGGCCTGGCCGGCCCACGCCAGCCCGGCCGATCCGTCGGCGACCTGCACCGCGATCTCGTTGCCGACCCGTCGAGCAACTACACCCAATGCGCCACAACGGATTACGCATACCCTGGCGATGCCGTCGGGGGTGACCAGACGCATCGCGAGCTCCCGGTCCGGGCGGCGCAACGCCCGCAGGATCGGCACCAGGTCCGGTTCGATCACGCCGTCGACGATCAAGCCGCGTGAAACCAGGCTGCGGGTGGCCGCATCGAAGGCCCCCTCGAGCGCATCCACGGTGTCATAGCGCGGACGCACGTCCAGCACCGTCGGAAACTCGTGAACGCCGATCCGCGACCCCACGACTTGCAACTCGTCCTCGGTGAGGGTGAAACCGGATCGCACCGCCGTGGTCACAGGCTCACCTCCTGATCGGCGCCGATCACCGGCGGCGACACCCAACGGTCGGAGACCTGCTGCAGCGTGCGCTCGGGTTCTTCGGCGAAGCCCTCCACCTGCTGCGGCTCCGGCGCGGCCAGATCATCGAAGATCGCGGTGGTGGGGCCCCAGCTCACATGGGAGACGGTGAACGGCGCGTCAGTCTGCTGTGCCGCGGGCAACCAGGATTGACCGCCGTCGGAGATGCCGGCGCCCGGCTCTCCGGCCCCTTCGAGCGGCTCCGCCTCGCGGAAGGACTCGTAGGACTGGCCGCCGCCCTCGCGACGGTGCCCGGCCATCGGCGCGTAACCGCCTGCGCCACGGCCCATCCCGCCGCCACCGCCGGACCCGTTCGAGGAGAAGCTGGTCTTCTTCAGCTGCTTGGCGTCTTGGCTCCCTTTGACCGGTGTGGCCAGCATGGGCGAGAGCTGCCGCGGTGCCGCGCCGCCGCCTCCGCCACCGCCGTGTGACCCGCCGCCGGACTTCCCGTCCTTTTCGGCTTTGAGGGCGGCGCCGTTGACGATCTGCGGGGGCACCGGCTGTTCCCACGGTTGCGCCAGTTCGGCGACGGCGTCCTCGTAGCGACTCATCACTGCCGCGGCGTCGGCCTGCTGGGCCGACGCGGCCTCCTCGAATTCGGCGAAGCTGCCCTGCAGCACCGCACCGTTGTATGCCGACAACGAAGCCATCATGTCTTGTGCCGCTTTGGCTTCGATGGCTTCGGACACGCTGGGCATCGACAGGATCGCGACCGTGTTGGCCACCGCGGCTTCCTCGGCCCGTCGTCCATTAGCGGCCGCGCTCAGGCTCGCCGCCTGCAGCCACTTGCCGAACGCCTCGAGCTTTGCCACCACGGCTTCCGAGGCGTTGCTCTCCCACGAATTGCGAACACTCTCGATGATCCTGTCGTAATCCGCGGAGATCTTGGCGAACTCGTTGGCCACCCGAATCCACGCGGCGCCGGCTTCACCCACCGACGAGGGCCCGGGGCCCTCGGTCAGGTCGCGCGCCAGCTGCTCAGTGCTGCGCGATTCCCACACGACATTCGTGAATCCCATTACCGTGGCCCCCCTTTCGTTTCCTCAGCGCTGTGTCGACGTGGTTGGCGCGCTCAGTCCGCCAAGTCCGTTTCGGCGATACGCCCGGCATGCGACCGCATCGCGGCGGACACCTCGTGCATCTCGGTGGCGCCCTGGTCGGAGGCCTTGGTGAACGACCCGAGCACCTCGTTGAGGGTGTGGGCGACCCGTTGTGACACCTCGTCCTGACCGGAGGAGATGGTCGTGAGGTTGGGCGTCTCGGTCTCCATCACGCGCTGCATGCGGCCGGCGAGTTCGTCGAGCTGCCGGGTGACCTCGGTGACCTCGTCGGGCCGGATTGACAGACGGTTGTTCTCGGTCATATCGGTGCTCCTAAATTCGAAGTTTCACGTCGGGACTGTCGTCGGGATCTATTGCGGTGTCACCGATTACGGGCGGACTGGCGTGGCCGAGATCGCCCACGATCTCGCCGCCCTGATCGGTCGTGTGCAGGAACGCCGCGGAAGTGTGGCTGCCGCTGGCACCCGCCTTGCCGCCCTGGGCGCCGTAGCCCGCCGCGCCGGGAGCCATCATTCCCGCCCCGGATATCCCGGCCGCGCCGCCCGACGGGCGTGCCATCGCCGTGCGGGCCACCGCGGCGGCAGCGTTGTTCTCGTTCTGAACCAGCGGTGACGAAGGCGTCATCCGGGCCGGCGTCGTCGCCGCGGCACCGCCACCGCCATGCCCGCCACCGCTGGGATGTGCCGCGCTGACCATCCGGCCGGTGTGGCCCAGCGCCGACGCCGGTGCCGCGGCACCCGCTCCCTGCGCCGCCTGACCCAGGCCGGAAGCCAGACTGGTGCCCGCCTGCATGCCCGCCTGCAGGGCCTGCGTCCCCGCCTGGACGCCCATCGTCAGCGGCATCATGCCCGCCTGTAGGGCGGGCCCGATCATGCTCATGCCCACCGACAGCATCGGGCCGAGCATGCCCATGGCCATCTCGGGGCCCTGGGTGACCGCGATGGGAGCCCCGGTGGCGGTGGTGGCCGCCGCCTGGCTGGTGAGCGTGCTTTCCAGCTCGGTGATGCACTCGGTCGCCAACGCGCTGGCGCGCGACGCGGACTCGACCATGTTCGGCGCGGTCCACGGCAGACCGGCCGCCAGCGCCTCGAGTTCGTTCTGGCACTGGGTGAGAATCTCGATCAGCCGTGCCTGGCCTTGCTCGACATTGGCTGCGGCGGCGGTGAATTCACCGCCCAAGGCGGTTCCCTGCGCACCGACTGCGGCGCCGTTGGCCAGCGTCTCGCCGGTCTTTGCCGCGGCCGCGGTCGCGCCGGCACCCGACCAGCCCTGGCCGCCCATGCCGCCCATCATCTGGCCCAGCGATTGCTGCAGCCCGCCGGCGGCTTGCTGGAACGCCTGTGTGACGCCGCCGAACATCTGCGTGGGGTTCATGCCCTGGAAGACGCCGGGGCCCAGCGTGCCGAGCATGTCGGTGACTGGCTTGAGTAACCCGCCGGCGAAGTTGCTGCCCATGCCGCCCGGCCCCTGGGCGCCGGCGAACTCCGCGGGAATGCCTTCGCCGCCGAAATCGCCGAACTCCGGGCCACCGGTGGGCAGCTGACCCAGATTGAACTGGTTCAAAATGTCTTGTACCGGCCGGTTGAGCCAGGCTTGCAGGTCGTTTTCCAGTTGGTTGATCACGGGCTGGTGGTCGAAGCCCGCCGTCGGGTCGAACTGGCCGGGTGAGCCCGCGTCGGGGGCAGGGTCGGTGGTTCCCATGGCGGGCTGCCTAGACGTCGGTGACCGCGTCGGCGGCGGCGTGCGCCGCGTCCGACACGTGCGTGGCCACACCCAACAGCGCGTGGTTGGTCGCCGTGAGCATGCCGCTCATCACGTTGTTCGCCGTCGACTCGTACATCGCCGGGATCATGTTCGCCACCGCGATCGGTCCCAGGGCCATCGAGAAGGAGCTCAGCTGCGCCGGGGTGACGGTACTGAACGCGGACGTAATGGCCGTGCACGCCGCCTCTTGTGCCGCGGTGAGTGCCTGCATGAAGTCAGGCTGCATTGCGAATGTCATGTGCTGCTTCTTTCCCCCAGAAATCCCGCTCTGCCTGCGGCTTACGCTGGTCTTTCCACCATAAGGGCCCCCGCCGGTAATAAACTGCACGGATTTTAAGCAGACTTTCAAGATCACCGCGATTTACGTGTGTGCAATAAGCGCGATTAATTTATTGCGGCTCGACGATGCTGCCGTCAGAACGCACCAGCGGAGCCTTCTGCAGCTCGGCCATGCGGGCGGTGAATTCCTTGAGCAGGAAGTTGTAGCGCTCGGCCGCGACCTTGGCCGCGGCCTGCGCGGTTTCGACAATCAGGGTGGCCAGCGCGTCGGGGTCGAGGCGGCCGGCGGCCGGCCCCAGCCACAGACCGGTCAGCTGTCCGAGGCCGTCGACCTCGGCGCTGACCGCCCGGTCGCGGCTGGTCACCCGTGCGGTGATGGTCTTGGACTGTTCGGTCATCGACTGCAACAGATCGCGTTGCTTGATGGCCCGCGCGATCACCGACTGCGCCAGGCTGGTCATACCGACCTCATCCAGGTCGCCGGAGCTTCGTCGTCCTCGTCACCGAACAGCGCCTCCTCGGCCTCGGCGAGTTCCTCCTCCGTCGGCAAGCCGAGTTCGCGGATCACCGACGCGGTGAACCCGCGGTCGACCAGTTGCCGGCGATAGGCCACCTGCGCCCGCATCGCCGACAGCCGGCACAGCGCGAGGATGTCATTCGCGAGTTCCTGGGGCGGCCGGTCGAGTTCGCTGCGGTCGAGCTTCAGGGCCGTCGGCAGTCCGCGCTCGGTGGTGACGACGGCGATGGTGCCGGTGCGGGATCGAACCGGTTGTTGTTGCGGCATGTGAGACCTCCACCCGTCGCCGGCTGTCCTCATTTTCGTCCGAGATTTCGCGCGTTTTTGAAACTTGTCGGATCGGTACAATAACTTTCTACCGCTACAACGTGGGGGAAAGGGACGTGAATTCGCCTCGCGGCCGCTCCCGGCAGCGGACCCATTTTCTGCGGCGCGAACTTCGGTACCGCAGCGACTAGCAGTGACTAGCAGTAAGGACACCGAGCACATGCCTGGCACCAGGGACGCGCAGCGGGTCTTCGACGCGGGCGTGTTGTCACTGGGAATCCCGATCGACGGGTTGGAGACCGACCGCGACGTGCAGTACGCGGCGTTGGCGTTCAAACGCGCCACCGAACACGACCCGCAGATGAGCGACGCCTGGCTGGGCCGCGCGGCGGCCGGCGACACCAGCAGCGAGGTGCTCTACCACCTCTGGCGGACCAGCAAGGAGAACCTCAACCGGGAACAGCGCCGCCTCGGTTTGCCGCGGCACGCACTGTGCGGCCGGTTCCAGACCGGGCTGTACCTGGATTACACGCTGAGCACCCTGACCGAGGTGTGGCTGGCGTATGCGGCGAGCCTGATCGCGGGCAAGGATTACGCGGAGGCCGAGCGGGTGCTCGACGAGCTGGACACCATGCGCCGTTCCATGCCCGATGGCGACTCCGAGTCCACCGAGATTTGCGCCTATGTCCGGGCAGTGTTGCACTTCACCACCCAGCGCTGGCCGGATGTCCTTGCTGCGCTGGCGAATTCGTCCTCGTTCCGGGATGAGTACATCAGCGCCGGCGCGCATCTGATGGTGGGGTCGGCCTGCGCGCAGATGGGATTGTTCGGCGAGGGTATCCGCCGCTTGGACCAGGCCATCGAGGGGCCCATCCCGGCCGCAAGTCGCGCGGCCGAGTTCTGCAAGGGCCTGACGCTGCGGGAAATGGGCAAGGAAGCCGAGGCCAGAACCGTTTTCGAACGGATCTACAGCGAAGAACCTGGGTTCGAGGCGAACGCGGCGGCGCTGCACGACCCGAAGTACCGCCTCATCATCAGCACCCGGGAAGACATCGATTCCCGTACCGACAAGTGGGATCCGGCCACCGCGCGCAGTGCCCGGGATCTGGACGCCGACACCCTGACCGAGCGCGGCAACGAATACCTGCGTGCAGCTCAGCTTGAGCTGGACCGGCAGATCGGGCTGACCGACGTCAAGCTGCAGGTGGCCAAACTGCGGTCGGCCGCCAAGTTGGCCAAGGTCCGCGAAGGCAAGGGGCTCAGCGCCGCTGCCCGCAGCCTGCACCTGGTGTTCACCGGGCCGCCGGGCACCGGCAAGACCACGATCGCCAGGGTGGTGGCCCAGGTCTATTGCGGGCTGGGACTGCTCAAGACGCCCGCGGTGATCGAGGCCAAGCGCAGTGATTTCGTCGGCGAGCACCTGGGCAGCACGGCGATCAAGACCTCCGCGCTGATCGACTCGGCGATGGACGGCGTGCTGTTCATCGACGAGGCGTACACCCTGATCCAGACCGGCCTGGCCGGCGGTGACGCCTTCGGCCGTGAGGCGGTGGACACGCTGCTGGCCCGCATGGAGAACGACCGCGACCGGCTGGTGGTGATCATCGCCGGATACGACGCCGAGATCGACCGCTTCCTGGCCGCCAACGAGGGCCTGGCCTCCCGGTTCACCAAGCGCATCCGGTTCGCGTCCTACAACCCGACCGAGTTGGGCGACATCGGCCGGCTGATCGCCAAGACCCGGGACTCGGAGTTGACCCGGCAGGCCTACGACGAACTGGTCGCCGCCTGCACACGGCTCTACCACAGTGAGTCCGTGGACGAATCCGGCCAGCTCCGGCGCGATATCGACCTGGTCGGTAACGGACGGTTCGTCCGCAACGTGATCGAGACGGCCGAAGAGGAGCGGGAGTATCGGTTGAGCGAGCGTCCGGACGTCAGCGTCGAGGACCTCGACGAAGCGGAGTTGATGCGCATCGAGGTCGGTGACATGCGCGCCGCCCTGGAAAACGTGCTGGGTATGTCGTCCCGCCAGTTGACCTCGAGAACGCGCTAATGGAAAACACCGAGACCCCAAAGCCCGCACCGGCTTTCAAACGCAGCAGTGACGCGGACACCAACCCGATCCCGGTGGCGCAGATCCAGGCCAAGCTCGCCGAGGAGGCTGCGCTCGCCGAACAGGCCACGCAAGCCGAGGAGGTCGAGCAAGCTGGCGCCGACGAGGTGCCGCCGCCCGCCGAGCGCCCAAGCCCGTCAACCGCGGGCACCCGGGTCATCGACGTGCCGCCCGGGCCGCCCGTCCCGACGGCTCCTGCGGTTGCGCCCGATGCACCGCCGGTGCGCCCGGCTCCAATACCGGGGCGCCCACCGGCTGCCGAAGCACCGGCCCCACCACCACCACCCGGACCACCGCCGCCCGCACCGGCTGGCTCACCCTGGCGATCAGCTTCTGGCGGGTGTTCTCCTGCTCGGACTCCTTGGGGCTGAGGCCGGTGACCCGGTGCACCACCTTGCGCCATCCGCTCTGCGGGCGTGGACGCACCCGACGCACCAGTCCCAGGTCGGTGTGCGACGGCATCCGCGGGTCGTGCACACCCTGTTGCGGCGGCGCGCTCGGGGTGGCGGTGGTGAACGGGGTTGGGACCGGCTGTGGTGCGGGCTGATTCAGCCGTGGATCGAGCTGCGGCGGCGGAGGCGCAGGGGGCGGAGCGCCCGTCCCGAACAGGGTGTGCATTGCGCCCGATGCACCGC
>NZ_LZKQ01000166.1 GCF_001668675.1 Mycobacterium asiaticum
ACTCGGCGACGTCGCGATGTGGGACAACCGCGCCACCCAGCACTACGCCGTCTCGGACTTCGGCGACCAACCGCGCCGAGTGCACCGAATCACGCTGGCCGGCGACATCCCGGTGAACGTGCGCGGGGAACGCAGCCGCGCAATCCAGGGCGACGCCAGCGATTACTCGGTGATCGACGACCCGAAACCGCTTGTGGCGTAAGGTCAGGCGGCGAGCAGGTCGTCGATCTGGTTGATCGCCGACGTCGCTCCTTCGATCACTCCCATGTCCAGTACCTGCTGGAGCGCCTCGGCGGAGGCAAACGTGCTGACGAAGGTCGCGCGAGTCCCGCCGTCGTGCTCGGCAAAGGTGTAAACGTTCGTCGAGACCGGCAAATCCGGGTTGGGGTTGAAGTCCTCATCGGCGAAGCCGTCGTCGAAAGAGAAGCTCCTCGGCTCGTCGACGGCGGTGATCTTCCAGTACCCGGCGTACTTCTCCCCCTCCGGACCGGTCATGAAATACGTCATGCGGCCACCGGGCCGCAGGTCGTGGTCGACCACGGTCGCCGGATGAGACGGTGGTCCCCAGACCTTCTCCAACTGACGCGGGTCGGCGTAGACCTGCCAGATGCGGCGCACCGGCGCGGCGAAGTCGGCGATGATGGTCAAGGTCAGATTCTCTAGGTCGTGTTGGACGTCGGTCACGGGCATGGTTCAGTCCTCCCTGGTTGCATCGGCTGCAATGAGTTCGTCGATGCGCGCAACCCGATCACGCCAAAGGTGTTCCAGCTCAGTGAGCATGGACGCCACCGACCGCACCGCCGCCACGTCACCGCTGGCCAACTGCTCGCGACCCTTGCGACGCTTGGTCAGCAGGCCGGCCCTTTCCAGGACCGTGACGTGCTTCTGTACCGCAGCGAAACTCATCTCGTAATTCATCGCGAGCGCGGAAACCGAATGCTCTCCGGTCAGCACCCGGCGCATGATGTCGCGCCGGGTCCGGTCGGCAAGCGCCTGGAACAAGGCGTCCGCCCGGCCCTCGGCATCCACAGTCACCACCTCAACATACAACCAACTGGTTGTACGTTGTCAAGCCCGCACGGTCGGCCTCGAATCGGCGCGCTAATTTCGCCGAACCCGCTGTTAGGGTTCGTTAAGTCCTGGAAACCGAGGGGGGTTGAGCGGATGACCACGCAGTTGGAGCTCGAACTGCAGGCGCTGGGACGATTACGCCCCGAGTTGCAGACGCTGGGTGAGGTGCTGCGGATGGTCGCCCATCGTCCATCCGCCGGTGCTGTCCCGGATGCCGCCGTCGACTCGCCCTCGCTGGTTGCGGCGCGCGCGGTGAGTTATGAAACGATTCCGGATTTGCAGACCGTGGTTGCCGACAGATTCACCACGGTGGGGGATCTGATTGAGCAGGCCCGCAACGCATTTGCGCGCACCGAGGGCGATCTGATGGCGGTGATCGAGAGCGCAGGCACCTTGGCGCCCGGGAGCTGAGGAGACACCTCAGATGGTCACGCGCAGGCAGATCGACGCCGCCAATCCGCAGGGCGTGCTGGGGATGGTGGATGCCTGGAAGAAGTCGGCGAAAGACATGGCCGGCCACGCCGACTCGTACCGGCAGTTGGTCACGTTTCCGGGCGGCCAGCCATGGTCGGGTGCCACCAGAGACGCGGCCGTCACCATGGCCGAGAAGGATTACGCGGCGATCGACCGGCTGCGCGACGCCATCGACGCGATGGGTGACCGAGCCGCAAACGACATCCACAGCTCGGTGATCCCCAGGCTCAACGAGGTGCGCTCCAAGATCGCCGATGCCGAGGCCAACGGGTTTCGCGTCAACGACGACCTGTCGGTCACCGACACCAGGAAACAGGCAAACGGCGCACCGGATCCCAAACGTACCCAGGACCGCGACAATTTTGAGAGGGACATCAGGGTCGCCGCGAACAGATGGTGGGAGTCCGATTCGGCGGTGGCGCGGCAGCTGGACAGCGACCGAAAGGGGTTGGCGGCCAACCTCAATCCGGTTGCCGCGGGACATCCTCCGCACGATGGGCGGCCGCACATCCAGGACGCGCTGTCCAAGCCGCTACCGGAGGATCCGAAAGCATTCCACGACCTGTGGCAACAGCTGACCCCGGAGGAGAAGGACTGGCTCTACAGTCAAGACCAC
The DNA here is from genome assembly GCF_001668675.1 of Mycobacterium asiaticum. GTDB lineage: Bacteria > Actinomycetota > Actinomycetes > Mycobacteriales > Mycobacteriaceae > Mycobacterium > Mycobacterium asiaticum_D. The sequence continues at coordinate 2,162 of NZ_LZKQ01000166.1, forward strand.
AACATCGGCAACCACCCCGGGATGCCGTGGGATCCCGAAGATCACCTGGGTAGGGACCACTACAACCGCCAGCACCTCGCGGAGCTCGAACAGCACACTGCGGCAGATGTCGATCGCCTACAGAAGCAGGTGAATACGCTTGCCGCCCAACAGTATATGGGCGACCACACCGGCTCGACAGCTGACCAGCTGGCGGTGCTGGCGCCGCAACTACTCACCGCCCGGCACAACCTCGACGGCTACCGAGCGGTGCAGAGCACGTTAGGCAGTACCGATGGGCCGAAGCGCTATCTCGGCATCATCGACGAGAACGGGCATGCCGCGGTGGCGATCGGCAACCCGGACACGGCCTCCCGCAACGCCATCCTGGTACCCGGAACCGGACAGGATATGGCGACCTTCAACGGCAGTGACAGGAAGTCGCTTGCTATGTACAACGCCGCGCTGCAGTCGACCACCAGCCTTGGCCCCGGCGACGTGGCAGTGACGACCTGGATGGGCTACGACCGGCCGATGGACCTCACCGAGGCGGCCTGGCCCGATCCGGCCCGCGCCGGCGCAGGCGCCCTGGAATCATTCCAAAGCGGGCAGCGCGCGTCCCACGTCGGCGCACCGTCGATCGACACCGTGGTCGGACACAGTTACGGCTCAACGCAAGTCGGTGCGGCCGCATCCGGCGGGCATCACCTGGATGCCAACAACGTGATCGCCGTGGGCAGCCCGGGAATGCTGGTCGACCACGCCAGCGACCTGAGCCTGGACCCGGGAGCGAAGGTGTTCGCCATCCGGGCGTGGAACGACCCGATCGACCTGGTCACCGGATTGACCCTGGGCCCCGATCCCAAGGGATCCGATTTCGGAGCAACCGCGCTCTTGGCGGATCCCGGGCCCGGTTTCGGCCCGTTCGGACTTCTCCCCAATGTCGAGGCGCACAGCAGTTATTGGAACGCCGGAAATCCTGCGCTGGCCAACATGGGCGCCGTCATCGCCGGGGTGCCACCGCCGCAGGTGATCGGCCCCAACGGAGTGGAGCCGGGACGATGAGCCGAAACCGGGGAATCACAACGAAACTCGGCGCCAGCGCAACCGCCGTGGCGTTGCTTGTGGGCGGATGTGGGCACGACGCCCCACTGGGCCCGCCAACACCGTCCGGAGCTACCCCCCTGGGAGGACCACCGATGACATCCACGCCCCCACCGCCGCCGGGCTGGAAGCTGCAGCCTGTCGTCCCGGTCAGTCAGCAGCAGGCGCAGGACACGGTAATCGGTTACCTGCGACGGACTTTGCGAGAGCTTCCCCCCGGAACCACCCTGGATGCGACCCGCTACAGCGGCGGCACGAACACTGTCCCCTGCAAGGACGACACCACCGGTAACCCGCCCGAGGAATTCACCACGATTGGGGACCTGAAGCCGCCCCCCGGCACCCCCACCGACTCCCTCGTTGCCAGCGCCGGCGACATCTGGAGACGCTGGGGCTGGCACGTCTACGAACGAGACGGCTTCTACAAGCCCAACCGGTTCGGCTACGCCCCCGACGGGTACAGCCTGCAGATCGAAGCCAGGGCGCGGCCCGGTGAACCGCCGAGCCTCAAGGCGACGTCCCCGTGCTTCCCGGCCGAGATACCTCGCGACCGGACCCCTTTCCCGGCCATTCTGACCGCGGAATAGGCCGCGGATCAACGGGTTCCGCGCCGCCGCGATTCCGCCAGGTCCGCCTCGATCAGTGCCTCGATCCGATTTCGCAATGTCTCATGAGTCGCAGGCACCGCGTGCTGGAAATCGGCGTCGTAGATGTAATCACCGTCGCCATCGAGTTGTACCCAGACCAGGAAGTCCTTCGCCCAGTCGACACCCCACGCGCGGGCGGGTTCGCAGCGTGACTGAACGGTGGCGAGCGCCAGGACATCCGCGTCTCGTACCGTGGCCGCTTGTTCCAGCGCGGGACGGTCCGCCCGAACGATGACGTCGTAGTCGTCTTCATCGTCGAGATCGTCGAAGCCGCCGGACTCGGCTGCCGATTCGCGGAAGTAGTTGACGTATTTCGGGATAACGACGTGCGGGTGGGAACCGGGACCGCTGGGCCGCATCCCGTCCGCTATCGCCGCGGCGATGTCGGGAGGTGACAGTTCATAGACATCCACCAGGTTTTGGCCGGGCTGCTGTGCGGCCAGGAAGCCCAGCCCTGTGGAACGGCACGCCGACAATCGGGTGTCCGGGATGTCGTCGTCGCGGTACAGCACCCGGCACTCCACCCAAACGTCGGCGTTTGCCTGCGTCTCGATCCAGCCGCGAAAGACCCGCAAGTCACCGTCGTCAAAGCGGGCGGCAACCGACGACGGGGCCTCGGGTCCGGGCGAACCGCCTTCGCGCATCAGCGGATACGGCAGGAATTCAGCACCGCGAAGTTCGCACAGTGTATCCAGGTCGGCGAGGTCGATCGTGCCGACCAGCCGGCGGCTCACCCGATGCCCCCGCGGGCTCAGTGACCCTTGAATTCATCCATCGAGTTGTAGACGCCGACCCGACGAAGATAGATGTCACGCAACCGAATCGGCAGTATGGCGCTGAGCACCTTGTTCATCTTCGACGTCCACGGCATCACCACGAACGGCTGGCCTTTGAGCATCGCGGACCAGGTGGCTTCTACAACGTCCTCCTGCTCGAGCATCGGAGTGAACAGGATGCCTTTGGCGCCCTCGAACATGCCGGTGTTGATGTAGGTCGGGCAGACGGTGGTCACCTTGACGTGGTCATGGCCGGCTTGTTCGAGCTCCAGGCGCACGGAGTCGGAGAAACCGATCGCCGCCCACTTGGAAGCGGCATATGCGGCCATGCGAGGGATGGCGTTCAGACCGGCCGAGGATGCGATGTTGACGACGCGGCACGGTGTGTTCGATTCGACCATCGCCGGCAGGAACTCGCGCAGTACCAGCATGGGGCCGATGGAGTTGACCTCCATGGTGAGCAGGAAGTCCCGTGGTGGGTTCTCCCAGAAGTAGCCGTTGCCGCGCACGATGCCAGCGTTGTTGAACAGCACGTGAATCGTCCCGACGCTGGCGCGCGTCCGCTCGGCGGCCTCGGCCACCACCTCCTGTGAAGTGACATCAACGGTTTCGTAATGGACCGTGCCCCCCGCCGCTTCCAACTCGGCCGCGGTCTCCTTCAATGCGGCTTCGTTGGCATCCCAGAGGACCACCGCGGCGGCACCCTCCTTCACCGCCTGGGTGGCGAACAGCTTGCCGAGGCCCATGGCGGCTCCGGTGACTAGGACGTTGACTCCCTTGACGGACTGCATGGCTGTTCTCCTCTAGGCGTCTTCGGTGACGGGGTCTGATAGCTCTTATACCCGCTCCGGCACCCCGCGAGCGACCAGATGCCGCAATTGGAGAAACCCGTGCGCGTATCGTCCTGGTGCCCGGGGGTTACTGTGCTGGCATGACAGCAGCAACGCCGTCGGCGCTCGAATCGCGGGTCGGCCACCACTACCAAATGGACGGCACGTACCTGGTCGGCCGCGAAAAGGTTCGCGAGTACGCCCGTGCGGTGCAGGACTATCACCCCGCACATTGGGATGTCGCCGCGGCCGCCGAACTGGGTTATCCGGAACTGGTGGCGCCGCTGACGTTCACCTCGGTGCCCGGGATGGCATGCAATCGCCGAATGTTCGAATCGGTGGTTGTCGGATACGACACCTACGTGCAGACCGAGGAAGTCTTCGAGCAGCACCGCCCGATCGTCGCGGGTGACGAGTTGCACGTCGACGTCGAATTGACCTCGGTGCGCCGGATTGCCGGCCGCGACCTGATAACCGTGACAAACACCTTCACCGACATCGCCGGGGAGCGGGTGCACACCCTGCACACCACGGTCGTCGGCGTCACCGCGGAGGACGTGGACCCGGCGATCAAGTCCGCGGTGCAGAACGCGATGATGCATGACTTCAACATCATCGAAATCAGCGAGTCCGAGGCCAGCTACCAGAAGACGGTGCGTCCCGAGGGACAGGTGCAGATCTCCGGGGGAAGCGGGACTCGCACCCCGGGCACGCGGCCCTTCGAAGACGTCCAGGTGGGCGACGAGCTGCCGGTGCACCACGCTCGCTTGTCCCGCGGCGACCTGGTGAACTATGCGGGAGTGGCCGGTGACGCCAACCCGATCCACTGGGACGAGAACCTGGCCAAACTGGCCGGGCTGCCGGACGTGATCGCCCACGGCATGCTGACGATGGGATTGGGCGCCGGATTCGTCTCCGCCTGGTCGGGGGACCCGGGCGCGGTGACCCGTTACGCGGTCCGCTTGTCGGCTCCCGCGATCGTGTCGGCCGCCGAGGGCGCCGACATCGAGTTCAGCGGCCGGATCAAATCGCTGGACCCAGACGCCCGCACCGGCGTCATCGTGGTCGGCGCGAAATCGGCAGGAAAGAAGATCTTCGGCCTGGCAACCGTTGACATCCGGTTCAGCTGAGCCCGGTAGGCGCCGTCAGCTCAGTTGGTGTCCGACCAGCGGAAGACGGCGAGGCAGCCGATCAAGCCACCGATGCTCCAGGCCGCGAGCACCAGGAAGATTCGCCAGTGCTCCCAGCTGCCGGCCGGCTCGAACATCACCATTTCCGGCGGCAACAGCACCGACCTGAACCCCTGTGCCATCCACTTGACGGGAAACACCGAGCCAACCATCAACATCCACGCCGGTAACGCCATCAGCGGCACGTAGGTCCCGGACAGGAATTGCAGGGCCACCGCCGGCCCATTCGTGATGACCGCGGCCGAGACGGCGTTGCTGGCCAGGTTGCTGATGAAAATGCCCAGCAGTGCGCAGCTGACGATGCCCAACAGCGATACCCACGCGAGGGTGAACCAGCCGAACACGTCGGATGGGAGGCGCAGCTTGAACACCAAGACGCCGACCAGCAGCAGAATGACCGCCTCGGCGAAAGTGACGATGGCGACCAGCATGATCTTGCCGATGAAATAGGACGACGCCGTCGTCGGGGTGCCACGCAGCCGTCGCAGTGCGCCGGTGTCTCGGTCGGCGGCGATGCTGATGCCCAGGTTGATGAACGACGTGGACAGGATGCCGTAGGCGAGCATGCTCGCGGCGATCACCGCACCGGTGCTGGTGTCGCTGTTGGGCAACTTCGTCGAGAAGATCGAACCCAGCAGCACACAGATCACCGCGGGCATCGAGAACGTCAGCGCCACCTGTTCCGGTCGGCGGTAGAACATCTTCAATTCCGGGATGACGCGGGACAATCCGATGCGCAGCGGTGAGGGCAGCTGGGCCGGCGGCGTTGCCGCGCGGTGACGCGGCGCCAGGTCCGGGGCGGCGCGGTCCACGGCCATCACGTCATTCCGATCAGACGCAGATAGGCGTCCTCGAGCGTCGGTCGGCTGATCGTCAACTGAGCCAGCTCGCGTCCATCGGCGCTGCGCCGCCGGATCAACTCGGTCGGGAAATCGGTCTGTTCCTCGTGAATTTCGTCGCCCTCGATCCATCGGACCGTCGCGGCAGAACTCACGTATCCGGTCAATTGCAGCGGTGAATCAACGGCAACCACCCGCCCGGCGGCGATCACCGCGACCCGGTCTGCCAGAGCCGCGGCTTCCTCGAGGTAGTGAGTGGTGAGCAGGATGGTCGTGCCGTCGGACGCCAAAAGCCGGATCAATTCCCAGAATTGACGTCTGGCCTCCGGGTCGAACCCGGTCGTGGGTTCGTCCAGGAACAACAGTTCGGGCATGCCGATGATGCCCAACGCGACATCGAGCCGACGCCGTTGCCCGCCGGACAGGGCCCGCACCCGCGTGGCCCCGAGCGCCTCGAGTCCGACGAGCTCCAAGACTTCCTCGGGGTCCCGGGCGGTGCCGTAACAACTGGTGAACATTCGCACGGTCTCGCCCACCGTGAGCATCCCAGCGTCGCTGACCTCTTGTAGCACAATGCCGATCCTGGCCCGCCAACCCCGGCCCGCGGTCCCGGGATCTTCGCCCAGAACTCGCACCTCCCCGGCATCGCGAGTCCGGTTGCCCTCCAATATCTCGATCGTCGTGGACTTACCGGCACCGTTGGGACCCAGGATCGCAAAGATCTCGCCGTAGCCGACATCGAGATCCAATTCCTGCACCGCGGGTCGCTTGCCGTACGCCTTGGACAGGCCTCGCACATGGATCGCGGGTGCCGAGCCGTTGGTCACGATGCGGCGCCACCTTCGAGTTCGGCGAGCAGTTCGCGGAGGTCTGCTTCCGACAGGTCGTCGATCAATCGCTCGACGTCGTTCTCTGGTGCGGCGGGTTGCGCCACGGGTGCGGTGGGTGCGGGCTCCTCGCTGTGGATCGCTTCGAGTTCGTTGAGCACTCGCACGGAAAGCGAGTCGACGCTGACGCCCTTCAGAATTTCCAGCACCGGCAGGTCGATCGAGAACGCCGTGTTGATCCGGACCCGGAAGTCCATGGCCATCATCGAATCCAGACCGATGTCGTCCAGCATCGCATCGGAGGCGAAATCGTCGACCGAACAGTCGAATACGGCCGCGACCAGCCGCTCGACGTGCTCCTTGACCACGGCGAGACGCTCCGATTCGGGCGTGCCCGCGAGCACGCTGAGTATCGATGCATCGGAATCGACGGCCGCATCGGCGATCGCGGCGTCGAGTGCGGCGAACATCGCCGGCAAATGTCCGCCCAGGAGTTGGCGGGCCCGGCCCCAGTCCGCGTTGATGGCAACGACATTGGGTGTCCGTTGGTTGATCAGCCGGTCGAGGATCCGAGCTCCCGCCGCGGGTGTGATCAGCTCGATACCGCGCATCGCGTACACGTTTTCCAGGTTGAGTTCCTCGACCATTCCCACCGACCACGGCCCCCACCCGATGGTGAGCGCCGGCAGCCCCTGCGCCTGTCGGTAATAGGCGAATGCGTCGAGGAAGGCGTTGCCGGCGGCGTAGTTGCCCTGGCCGGGTGCGGCGATCACCGATCCCGCGGATCCGAACATGACAAAGAATTCCAGGTCGTGGTCCGCGAACGCCTCGTGCAGGTTGCGCGTACCAGTGACCTTGGGAGCCAGCACCTTTACGAAGTCTTCCTCGGTCACGTTCACCAGCAGCTGATCGTGCACCGATCCGGCCGCGTGGATGACGCCGCGAACCGGGCGGCCCCCGTCGCGGACGTGCTGGGCTAACCACCCACGCACCTGATCGATGTCGGTGACGTCGACACTCGGCGTGCTCACGTGCGCGCCAAGCCGCTCGATGGCCCGGACCGTGTCCACCGCCGCGTAGTGCGGACCGTCTTCGGTCATCGACGCCCAATGTTCGCGGGACGGTAGGGCCGTTCTGCTCAGTAAGGCGATGTGTCGCGCCCCGCGTTCGGCCAGGTACGTGGCGACGGCGCGGCCCAGCGCGCCGGTTCCGCCGGTGACGACGTAGGTCGCGTCAGGACTGAGCTTGGTGGGGAACGGTCGGGTCAGGTTGATGCTGGGGCGCAGCCGCGGGACCAGGACGGCCTCGCCGCGGATCGCGATTTGATCCTCGTGGTGGCTGTTGAGAAGGTGCCGGCAGACCCGCGCCGCGGTCTGGTCGAGATCGTCGGCGTCGTCTACATCGATCAGTCCACCCCACCGCTCGACGAACTCCTGGTGGCCGATGACACGGCCCAAGCCCCAGATCGCAGCCTGGTTCACGGCCAACGGTTCGGTACCGAGTGCCGGTTGAGCGTTGGCGGTGACCAGGTACAAGCGGGACGCGACGGTGTCGTGGGCGGCCAGGGCTTTGGCGATGTGCAGGACCGTCAGGACACCCAGCGGGTAGGTCTCTTCGTCGTCGACATCCGTCCCGAGGTCCAGCGGCCAGCAGTTGACGACACCTGTGGCCTCGCACCCCCCAGCGAAGTGCGAATCGAAGACTGCCCGTAATTGCTCGGGCCGGCCCGGGTTGATCGCGTATCCGCTGCCAAGTTCGGTGATTTCGTCGACGGCTTGGTGCGTGACGGTGCGCACGGGGTGGCCATCGCGTTGCAGTTGCTGCGCGATTCGGGCGCCGACTCCGCCGTGATCGACGAAGACCAACCAGGACGACGGGGTGCCCGCATCCGACTGGCGGTCGGTGGGCTCCGGCAGCGGTTCCCACTGCAGCTCGTAGAGCCCCCTATCGATGCTCTCCCGCGACAGTCGGGATGATGCGCTCAGCGATCGGACCGTGAAGCCTTCGAACACGGCTAACGGTTCCCCACCGAGGTCGCAAATGGTGATGTCGCTTTCGATCTCGTCCGCAGTTGCCGACTTGACACGCAGGCGCACGGTCATATCGCCCTTGGGTGAGCCGTAGATGGAGCTTCGCCGGATGAGTGCCGGTAGGTACGGGCCGTCGCCACTACTGTGTCCGAGAAGCGGTGCGGCAAACAGGGTTTGAAAGGCTCCATCGACCAGCGCCGGATGAAAGCCGTAGTCGTCGAGTTCGGCCGCGATCGGCGCCGGGATGCTGATATCGGCGACGACCCAGTCTTCCCCGGCGGTGACTGCATTGACGGTTTGGAACGAGTCGCCGTAGTCGAATCCGATGGCGCGAGTGCGGGCATAGAACTCTGCGCCGTCGATCGAGGTCACTGGTTGCGCGCCGTACTGAACGCTGCTGCGCCCAGGAATCCTCGGCCGCATGGCGAGTTCGGCGGTCGCCGCAATGGTCCACCTGAGCTCGCCGTCGCTCGTCGCGGTGAAAGCGGCGAACTCCAGGGCACCGGTGTCTTCGTGCAGCGTGGTTCGCAGGACGGGATCGCACGCCTCATCGAGGATGACGGCGCGGTGCAGTACCAGATTGTCCACACCGAGGTCTGAGCCGTAGGTCGCTTTCGCTGCGGCCGAGGCCATTTCAACATAGGCCGCAGCTGGAAGCACGACGCTGCCCTGTACCCGGTGATCGTCGAGGAACGGGATCAATGCGGTACTCAGCTCGACTTCCCAGGTGGGGTGCACCGCGCTGACCGGTTGGCCGAGCAACGGGTGCACCGGCCGGTAGTAAAGGGCTTCAGCCGCTTCCGGAGTTTCGTTCCAGAAGCGCTTGGACTGCCAGGGGTAGGCGGGAAGTTTCAGCAACCGAGCGCGCGGATATAAGGCGTCCCACGCTAATTCGTGGCCGTTGCTGTGCAGTACACCAACGCAATTCAGGAACGTGCGCAGGTCGTCGTCATTGCGCCGCTGCGCGGCGAGGACCAGCGGTTGCTCGGTTCCGGCGATCTCGAAGATGGATGACGCCAGTGCGGGATGCGGGCCGAGCTCGACGAAATGGGTGTATCCGTCTTCAAGCATCCGCCGGATCGCGGGCTCGAAAAGGACTGTGGCGCGAGTGTTCTGCCACCAGTAGGCGGCACCGGCAGCGTATCGGTCCAGGCGGTCGCCGGTGACCGTGGAGTACAGCGGGACGGCAGCCGGACGGGACGACAGTCCTTCAAAGGCGGTATGCAGCTCCTCTTTGATCGCCTCCATGTAGTGGGTGTGGTAGGGCACCTTGCCGTTGAGATACCGGTTGAACACCTCCGCGTCGTCCATCCGCCGCGCGATGTCGTCGAGAACCTCTGCGTCACCGGCGATCGTCACCGCCGACGGGCTGTTGATCGCGGCGATGGATACTCGGTGTCCGAACTCATCCCGCGTCTTCTCGTCGAGTGCCTGCATGAGCGACTCGGCGTCGAGGCCGACGGCGAGCATGCGGCCCAGCCCGCGGGTTCGCTGCTGCAATCGACTCCGGTGATAGATCACGTGGACCGCTTGCTCGAAACTGAGCAGCCCGGCGAGATAGTGCGCCGCGACTTCGCCGGCGCTGTGGCCTACTACCGCATCGGGGTGGATCCCGAACTGTCCCAGTTGTTCGGCCAGCGCGACCTGGATCGCGAAGTTCGCGGGTTGGGCGACGTCGGTTTCACCCATCCGCGAACTGGTCTCTTCACGGCGTAGTTCCTCGAGCAGGGACCAGTCCGTGTACCGGGAAAGCTCGCGATCGGTTCGCATGATGCTTTCGGTGAAAGTCGGTAGCACGTCGAGTAATCCGCGGCACATCCGCCACCACTGCGGGCCCATCCCGGTGCAGACGAACGCCAGCTTTGGAGCTGTCGAGGAGGCCCGCCCCGAGGCGATCTGTCCGCCTTCGGCGAGGGCTTGAAGCTGGTCCCGCGCATCGGTGATACTGCCCGCGATCAGGGTGTGGCGATGACTGAGGTGGGCGCGCCGCTGCGACAGCGTATAGCCCAGATCCCGCAACGTGACCTCGGGGTGTGCCTCGAGGTGCGCCGCCAGCCGGCCAGCCGCCTCGATCAATGCTTCGTCGCTGCGCGCCGAGATCGGCAGCACCGACAGCGCGGCCGCGTCGTCGGTAGCCGCGGGCGAGACGGATGACTCGACAGCGGGTTCGGCCAGGACCACATGCGCGTTGGTGCCGCCGAATCCGAATGAGTTGACCCCGGCGATGCGCCGCTCGGCGTCGGGGAACCGGCGACCCGTCCGTGGGATGTCGATGTTGAGATCCGTGAGGCTCAGTTGACTGCTGGGGTTTTTCAGGTGCAGGTGCGGTGGGACGTAGCCGTGCTTGAGCACCAGGGCGGTCTTGATCAGACCCGCTACTCCGGCGCCCGCCTCGAGGTGGCCGATGTTGGTCTTGACCGACCCGACCAACAACGGCTTGGTCGGCGGTCGGCCCGAAGTCAGCGCGGTAGCCAGGGCACGTATCTCCACGGGGTCACCGACGGGCGTTCCGGTGCCGTGTGCCTCAACGTACCCGACCTCGCCGGGTTGGACGCCGGCGTTTCGCAGTGCTGAAATAATCGCTGCCTGTTGCGATTCCGCGCGCGGCACGGTGATGCCGTCGGTGCGTCCGTCTTGGGATACGGCCGTGCCGAGGATCTGGGCGTAGATCTCGTCGCCGTCGCGCAGCGCCTGTTCGAGGGGTTTGATGACGACGACCGCGCCACCCTCCCCCCGGGCGTAGCCGTCGGCGGACTCGTCAAAGGCCTTGCAGCGTCCGTCCGGGCTGAGGAACCCGCTCTTGGACTCCGCGATCGTGGTGTTGGGCCCAATCATGATGTTGACGCCGCCGGCGAGGGCGAGGTCGCTTTCGCCGTTCCAGATGCTCTGCGCCGCGAGATGCACCGCAACGAGCGAACTCGAGCACGCGGTGTCGATCGTCATGCTTGGTCCGCGGAAGTCGAAGGCGAACGAAATCCGGTTCGCCAGCATCGTCATCATCATTCCGGCGGCGGAATGCGCCTTGAACCGGTAGCGACTGGTGTGCCCCTGGTTCTGCAGGAGTTGGTAGTCGAGGGTGAAACCGCCGATGAACACCCCGACGTCGGTGCCGGCAAGACCGTCCGGCGGAATCCCGCCGTCTTCTAACGCCTCCCACGTAACCAGCAGCAGGAGGCGTTGCTGTGGATCCATCGAGTGCGCTTCGCGCGGAGAGATCCCGAAGAATTGGGGGTCGAATTGATCGATCTCGCTGAGAAACCCGCCGCGGCGGGTCACCATTTTTCCGACTTTCCCTGGCTTCGGGTCGTGGAATCTCGCGGCATTCCACCGTGTTTCGGGGACCTCGCAGGTTGCGTCCGTTGCACCACCCAGCAAGCTCCAATAGCCGTCCGGGGAATTGGCGCCGCCCGGTAGGCGGCATCCGATTCCCACGATCGCCAATGGTGGGTGGCTGGGGCGGTCAGCGCGCATCTTCATGCTTTTCCCGCACATCCTGCTGCGAAAACAAGTCGTGTCGCGCGGCCATCAAGTACCCTCCCCGTCGTAGTCGGCTTCGCCGCCGTGCGTGGCACGGCCCAAGGTAATTCGTTGCCGCAACGCCGATGGATGGGTCGAATTTTCTCCTGCCACTTAACTTGGTCGTAGCTCAGGGACCGCGGTGAGGATCCAGTCCCCGCTGAGCGGATTGGTGGGCTGCTCGTCCCGATAAACCGATCGCAACTCCCGCAACAGCGGATCCCGCTGCCATGCCTGGACTTGCCGCACGACGGCGTCATCCCAGAACATATGGGATTTGTCCGCTAAAACGGTCTCGACCAACTGACCTGCCAGATGACGGAGCATTCGGGCGTTTGCGTCGAACCGCTCGGCGAAGTTCGGCGCGAGCCCCATCATGGCTTCGTGCAGGGCGACCATGAAGTTCAGCGGTGAGTACAGGTCGACGAATCCGACCGGGGAATCTTTGCTCTCCACCTCGGCCCACTCGCGGAAGAACCGCTGTACCCGGTTGCTGAGTTCGATGAGCCCATCGAGGTGCGGCACGACCGCGGGATCGTCCGCCACCGTCACGAATTTTCCGTTCCGGTACAGCAGCCCGATGAACCCCCAATAGAAGGCGATGTCCCAAATGACCTTGGCCGACATCACTTTCGGGGTGCCCATGAGCGGGTACTGGTCCTGATACACCGCGATCCACATCTGGGTGAGGGAACGGAACAGAGAATCGCTGATCCCGGCTCGCGCTACCACGTCCTCGCCGCCGAGATCGCGGACGATCATGTCGGTGATGAGGCCGTTGCCGATCGCGACGAGGTCGAGTCCCGAGGAATACAGCGGGTCCAGGAAGACCCCCGCATCGCCGGTGAGGCACCACCTCTCGCGACCGTCGAACACCTTGTCGGCGGTGTGGCTGTAGTGCTTCATCACGCGGAAATCCCGGATCAGATCGTCGTGCCTGGCCAGCTCGTCCGCGCACTGGGGTTCGTGTTCGCGTAGCCATGCCTTGGCCTTGGGCAGTGTGTTGAAGGTGTCGAACGGATGAATCGCGGGGTCTGCGACGATACCAACGCTGGTGGCGCCGGAGGCGAGCCGGATCAGCCATACCCAGTAACCGTCGCCCATCAGGTGGTTCGTGGACAGGGCGCGGTCGCCCTCGACCAGGCGGGTGTGCCACGCCGGGTCGGTGGTCCACTGGCCGACGTCGAGTTCGACGGCGACCCGTAGCCAAGCGGCGTTGCAGTGATGCTCGGTGGCGCGCCTCAGTTCGAGTTGCCGGGACAGGGCGCGGTTTCGCCCTGAGGCGTCCACCACCCAGCGAGCCGTGGTGCTGGTGGTCGAGTCGTCGTCTTGGAAGGTCACGGTGTGGGGCTTGCCGTTGCGGCCGAAGTCAACGGATCGAGCTCGGCCGCAGACGATTTCGACGCCGTCGGACACGCATTGGCGGTGGAGTTCGTTTTCCAGCCTGCCGCGGTCGATTTGATAAGTCACCTGGGGTACGAAGCTGGAACTGCCCAATTCCATCCGTCGGGCGATGTCGGTGTTGCCGTCCTGGGAGAAGAACATCCGCAGCCCCATCTTGCGAAGCTGGGCGGTGCGCAGGTGCTCGTGCAGGCCGATTCGTTCGCGC
>NZ_LZKQ01000167.1 GCF_001668675.1 Mycobacterium asiaticum
CGGGCCCGCGGCGGGCGGCGCCAAACCATCGTTGCCGCCGATGCCGATCGTCGGGCCACCACCGAAACCGCCGAGCGAGCTTCCCCAGTTCCGGCTGAACGCCTCGCCGCAGGCACCCGAAACGGCCGAGGCGTCCGAATCGGATTCCTGCGAAGGCCGAAAAAGCTTGTCATAGTCGGCCGGCATGTGAACCCCTCTGATGGTCGTCATAAAGGGCAAAAAACTCGAAACACGAGAAGGGGCGAGATCCCCCGGATGGGTTGAACTCGCCCGATCTCGTGCTTCGAGATTCTACGCTTAGCGGCGCGTTAGTTACGCGAACATCCCCGTCACGCTGCCCTCGGTCGACTGCATCGCCTGACCGGCCTCGCTGATGGTGCGCGCCAGGTTCTGCAGCGAATTGTTCAGCTCCTGAGCCGTAGCGTCCCACTTCTGCTGAACGCCCTGGTAGGCCTCCGAACCGCTACCGCCCCAGGCGGCAGAGAGCTTGGTCAGCGACTGCTTGCCCTCGTCGAGCAGCGAGTGAATGGTGGTGACATTTCCCTGAATTGTGCTGGCCGCGGCTTCGATACCAGCGAAATTCCACTGCTGTTCCGTCATGTTGATTGCTCCGTTTCTTTGTGGTCTTTAGGGGGTGAATTAGAAGCCCATTTGCGAGGACAGCGCCTGCTGCTGCTCCTCGTCGGCACGCTGGTATTGGACGCCGGCCTGACGGATGTTCGTCGAGATTTCGTCCAGCTCGGCCTTTTGCTTGTTGGCGGCCTCCTGGAAACGGACGACGGCGGCCTGCGCGGCCTGGCCGGCTGCACCCTGCCACTGACCCTGCAGCGACGCTGCGGTGGACTCGACCTGGTCGATCTGGGTCTTCAGATCACCCGAGATCCGCTCGAAGTTTCCTGCCTCTTGCGCGAGGGCAGCGGCATCAGTCTTCATCTCTGCCATGCTGGACTACTTTCTCTCTTTCCATTCCTCGCCATTGTTGGCAAGTCTTCCGGCCCGGTTTGGCCGGGAAGTCTGTTGTGGCCGTGGGCGATCACCAGTCGTCCTCGTCGTCCCACAGGGCCTCTTCGGGTTCGTCGCTCTCCTCGGCCGCCACCGGGACGGCGAGGGCTGTCCGAGTGCCACCGCCTGCCTGGGCGCCCTGACCCATGGCACCGGCACCGGCTCCCACCGGGGCGGCGCCACTTGTCACGGATTCACCGGCGGCTGCCGCGGGCATCACGGCCGGACCGGCCGGCTTGTCGATCAACCCAGCCATCAGCGGCGTGCGTGCCAGGGTGCCACCGGCACCAGGCAACGCCTCTCCGCGCAGCAGTCCCGAGCCCATGCTGGCGCCCGATCCACCGGCGAGCGGGTGGTTGGACAGCGGGCTGGTGCCCACCAGCCCAAGCTGCGCGCCGTCGTCGCCGACTCCGCTGCCGGGACCGCCGGTGCTGCTGCCCAGCTGGCTGAACATCGAAGTCATCTGCTGCGCCGGCTGGGCCAGCTGCTGCATGGGGCCACTCAGTTCGGCCAGCTGTCCGGCGGTCGCCTGCAACGTGCCGGGCGTGATGTTGGTCAGCTGCGTCGGCATCGTCAGGATCGGGTTGGAGGCCGCCATGCCCTGGCTCATCCCCGGGTCCAGGATGGCCGTCATCGGCTCGAGCTGTTCGAACGTGGTGTTGATCAGTGTCTCGGCCTGGTAGACGTCCATCGCCACTGCGGCCTGGGTCCACATGCGGACGAAGTAGTCGATCTCGTTCAGGGCGATCGGGATGGTGTTGATGCCGAAGAAGTTGGTGGCCGTCAACACCGCAGTGGTGACGTGGTTCATCGCGATCTCCGGCAGCGACGGTGTCGTCGCCAGCGCCTGGCTGTAGGCGGCGGCCTGCGCCGCGGCCTGCATCCCACGGGTCTTTGCTTGAGTGGACGCGGTTTGCAACCAGGTGACCATCGGCAGGGCGGCGTTGATCGCCTTGTCGCTGCTGCCACCGGTCCACGCTTCGCCGAGTGAATTCAAACGCGCCGTCAGCTCGACGGCCTGCGCGTCCAGAGCCGCCGCCAGCGCTTCCCACCCGGCCGCAGCCGTCAGCATGGGAGCCGGCCCAGCTCCGGCCATCAGCCGCGCGGTGTTCAGCTCGGGTGGCATGGCGTGCCAGAACATGGTGATCAACTCCCCTCTGTTTGTGAATTGTGGCGGCTATTGGCTGAAAAGGGACGCCTTTTCATTGTTCAGTTGAAATTGATGTTCGGGCCCAAACTTCGTCGGTTATCGCCGAAACAAACCTCGCGGTTTCGTTCCCACTCCGCTGGCTCTGAACTCTCTTGGTGAACCGGCTTTCTGAGTGCGTTGCAATAATCCTAACCGGGGGTTGGGGGTGGTCCGAACACTTATTCTGCGTGCTCGTCCGGCGGTTCGATGTAGGGCGCCTGAATGACCTCCTTTCCGTCCGGCGATACGAGAAATGCCTGGCCAGGGGGCCGGCGCTTCACCTTGAACTCACTCGACGGGAACTCCTGCTTCTCGCCGGAGAGGAACATCGTAGGAGCACCGGAGCCGAACGCGGCGCCGACGAACTTGTCCATCGTCGCCTTGTACGCCTGGCTCATCTGGCAAGTGACAATGATGTGCAACCCGATATCGGCAGCCGCCGGCAACAAAGGCGCCAACGGAGCCATTGGCGGCATTCCACTGGCGGCCCCGACAATCATGTGCCAGTCGTCGACCAACAGGACCACATCGAATCCACTCCACCAGGACCGGGAACGCAATTGCGCGGTCGTCAGATCGGTCGGCGGCAACCGTTTCTTCAAGTTGACCGCCAGTGCCTGAACCGCCTCGTCCAGGCTCGCGCTGTTGCGGTTGATCGCGCCCGCTTGCAACAGGTGTGATTGCGGTACCGCGTCCAGCAGTCCGGAGCGGTAGTCGGCGAGCATGAACCGAACCTGATCGGGACTGTTGCGGGCACAGATCGCCCGGGCGATCGCGTGGGCGATGGTTGTCTTGCCGGACTTTGCTGCGCCGAAGATCAGCAGGTGCGGGTTGGTGTGCATGTGGCTGTAGGCCGGCGTCAGGTCCGTCTCCCGCAATCCGATCGGGATCTCCCACCGGGTGCGGTAGTCCGAGTCCGGTCCCGGTGGATTCGGGTCGAGTTCGTGCAGATGAATGCGCTCGGGCAGGACGCGGACGGGCGGCGCCTTCTCGGTGGTCTGCGACGAGATATGGGCGACCCCCGCGGTGATCGCTTCCACCAGGTTTTCGGTGCTGTGCACTCCGTCGAAGCGGGGGACACCGATCATCAGGTGGTGCTTCTCCATCGACACCGCCCGACCCGGACGGTTCGCGGGGATCTCCCGGGTGATGCGGTCGATCTGCGTCTCGTTGACGTCGCCGAGCCGGAACTCGATCTTGGTGCCGAGGTAGTCGCGCACGCGGGATTTCAGTTCGGTCCAGCGGGGTGTGGAGATGATGACGTGCACGCCGAAGGCCAACCCTTGGGCGGCCAGGTCCTGCACGGCCCCTTCGAGTTCGGAGAACTCACTGACGAAGCCCGGCCAGCCGTCGATGATCAGGAAGACATCACCATAGGGGTCGGCCGCGACCGGCTGGTTGGGATCGTTGCGCAGCTGGCGGTACATCGCGATGGAGCCGACGCGGTGTTCCTTGAACATCTGCTCGCGCTGCCGCATCACCGCCTGCATCTCGGCGACCACGCGGTACACCTTGTCCGGTTCGGACCGGTTCGCGATGCCGCCGACGTGTGGCAGGTTCTCCAGATAAATCAGGCCACCGCCACCGAGGTCGATGCAGTAGAACTGCACATTGCGGGGCGAGTGCGTGGCTGCCGCCGACATCACCAGCGTCTGCAGCAGGGTGGACTTACCGGTCTGCGGCGCGCCGCCGATGCCGATGTTGCCGCCCGCGCCGGAGACGTCGACGCCCCACACCTCCTGCAGGTGCCGACGCGGTTCATCCATGATCCCGAGCGGAAAACGCAACGGCTGCCGGCGGTCCCGGGCGACGAGCTCGTCCAGCGGCGTGGGATCCGCCAGCGGGGGCAGCCACATCTTGTACGCCCGGGACTCACCGGTGCCCAACTGGTCGAGCACGACTTCGCGCAGCGCGCGTACTTCGGGTTCAGTCGTCATCTGCGCCGCTCCTCCTCATCGCTGCGCTCTGCATCGTCGCCGGCGGGCGTCATCTGCGCCGCTTCTCCTCATCGCTGCGCTCTGCATCGTCGTCGGCGGGCGTCATCTGCGCCGCTCCTCCTCATCGCTGCGCTCTGCATCGTCGTCGGCGGAATCGTTTCAGTCATTGCGCCACAACCTCCTCGATAACCGGAGCCGCGGTGAATTTCCGAATGCGCATCGACTGCTTGGCGGCCGGTGACCCGTCCCGCGGACCCTCGCCATTGGTGTCGGCGCGTGCCGGCGGAATGTAGGGCCCGCCGATGTAGAAGGTGCTGAACTTGACCGGATCCTCCATACCGACCCGCAGGAACCCCACGCCGCTCTCCTTGTTGGTGATGTACTGCGCCTCCGGGGTCCCAATCACCGCCTTCGACTCGTGAGAGCTGGTGGTCCGCAACGCGATTCGATAGGTGAGGTTGGGCTCGAGTTTGTCGATGCGCACCCCGCCGGTCTGCAGCGACTGGGTGGCCAGCAGCAGATGGACCCGCAGCGACCGGCCGACGCGGCAGATCCGGTCGAACAGCCCGATGAAGTCCGGATGACTCTGCAGCAGCTCGGCGAACTCGTCGACCACCACGAAAAGTGTTGGCAGCGGCGCCAGATTTGCGCCGCGCTCGCGGTACTTCTCGTACTCCGCCACACCGGAGAGGGCACCGGCGGCACCCACCTGCATGCCGGCCTGGCGCAGGATGTTCTGGCGCCGGTCCAGCTCACCGGTCAGCACCTCACCCATCCGGCTGACCAGCTCGGCCTCCTCGGCCATGTTGGTGACGACGGCCGCCGTGTGCGGAAGCTTCTCCATGCCAAGGAATGTCGAGCCGCCCTTGAAGTCGGTGAGCAGCAGGTTGACCTGGTCGGGGTGGGTCATCGCGACCAACGACAGGATCAGCGTGCGCAGGAATTCGGATTTCCCGGACCCGGTGGTCCCGATCAGCATGCCGTGCGGGCCGGCGCCGAACTCCGCACCCTCCTTGATGTCGAGATACATCACGTTGCCGGTCTTGAGCTCGTGACCGAACGGAATTTTCAGCCGATCGCGGTCGGTGTCGGTGTACATCCGCCAGCGCGCCGGCGTCACCTCCTCGACGCTCTTGGCGCCGACCAGCTGGTGCCACTCACTGGCCACCTTCTTCTGCACCCGCTGCGTCTTGTCCAGGATGGTGCCGGTGATGGACCAGCCCGCCAGCTTCCGGGCCACCCGGCCGGCCTCGAGCGGCGTCATGCTGTCGCACGTCGAAGCCACCAGCCGGAACTGCTGGCCGGGCAACCGGTCGTCGGCAGTGCCGTCCTCGTTGACGCGAACCCGGTAGGCCGACCCGCGGTGGTTGCCCAGCGTGATCACGGTGACGCCGGCTCGACCGTCGGGCGGGAACCCCGCCTTGCCTCCGGTGAGGTCGACGACGACGACGTAGGGTCCGGTGGGCAGGGTGTCGGGAGCGTGCGGGCCGCGCGCCGCGAGGTCGGCGAGGCCGTCCGGGCGGGTATAGATCATCCGCACCGGGCCGGCGGCGTCGGTCTCGGTCTGGTGCTGAACATGCGGAAGCCATTTGAGCCAGGACCATTCGGGGTCATCGGGCTCGTCAGTGAGCACCCGGATCTGCAGCAGGTCCGGCGGATGGAACACCGCCAGGTGGCAGATCATCGCAGCCAGCAGCCGGTCCGCGCCGGGTCGCTCGCCACCGATCGCAATCGTCGGGAAAGTGCGCAGCTGCAACAACTTCGGGCAGTCGTGGATCAGGCCGTGGGTGCGCAGAAACTTCACCACCCACATGTGGCTGACCGGCTCCAGGTAGGGCTGCGGCGCCGCGGTGGCGGCAGCCAGTTCGCCGCCGACGGCCGGCTTCAGCAGTCGGTCCACGGCCGGTTGGTCACCGATCCCGACCCGGGTGGCGGCGTAGAAGTCGCTGTTGGCCGGCCGGGACCACTGCCGCTGTGTCCCCACGATCGACAGCAAATCCTCGGGATGCGGTGCGTGGTAACTGAAGAACGCCACCTGGGAGCTGGCCGAGGACGTGACCCGACTGCGCAGACCCGCCAGGTAACGCAGGTATTCCTTCCGGTCGGCGTTGATCTCGGGCACCTTCTTGCCGCCCCCGCCGGTGCCACCGGCCATGCCGCCGACCATCATCATGACCATCATCAGCGGCATCATCAGCATGTACGGGGACAGCTGTTTGGTGCCGCCGACCAGCATGATCGCGATCATTCCGACCATGCAGCCGCCCATCACATACGGCAACGCCTTCTGGACGCCGGAGGGCGGGATGTCGATGCCGAGGTCATCGGGCGGCGTCAGGCTGATCTCGCCCGGGGTCAGTCGCGGGCCGCGGGTGATGGTCGGCGTGAACTTCTTCGTCGTCATGGTGTTCCGGCCTTCACTGGGGCGCTCCCGGGGTTCCGCCGGGAAGTTTTCGCGGCGTCGGGTCCGACGGCAGCGTTTCGTGTTCGAGCATCGCGGCGTCCTTGGACAGCACCGGCCCGTCTACCAGCAGCCGAATCACCTCCCACGGCGCGGTTTTCGGCGAGCTCAGGCCCAACGCCTTGGCCGAATCGGCGTTCGGCACCCCGTAGCGCACCCCTTCGGGGTCGATGTAATACATCGACTCGCCGTAACGCGGGTCCGGTGACTGTAGCTGCACAAACTTGCCACCATCGATGTAAATCGTTGCGCTCCCCTGGATCTGCTTGATCCCGGCGTTCATCATCGACGCGGGTATCGGCAGATGGCGACCGGACAAAACCGTCGTCTTGGGCGCCTGGTCACCCGCGGCGCGTTCCCAACTCCAGCACAGCGTCGGCTCGTCGGGACGGGTCAGGATGTTGAGCTGTTCGTCGGGCAGCGGGGAGGGGTAGACCCGCTCCGGGATCTGCACCACAACATTGGGCAATACCGCCGGAGGCGCTACCAGACCGTGAGATTGGGTGGCGCGCAGCGCGGCGGCGGTGGTCGAGTTCACCATGGCGATACCGTCCGGCAGCACGACGTAGTAGCGCGGGCCCTTCTCGGTGTGGATCTGGAATACCGAGCCGATCACCAGATCGTCCTGCAGCCCAACGGTATTGGGTGAGCCGGCACCCGGTATCGGTGGCAGCTGCCAGGCGCCCCGGCTGGGCAGCGCGTTGAACAACCCCTCCGAGATCGGGACGGCCTTGGCGGTCACCGGAATACCCATCGCCGAGGTCAGCGCGCGGTCATTGAGATCGATCGTGTGCCGCCCTTTTTCGGTGACGATCCATTGCTGGCCCTGGTAGGTCGCCAGCAGCGCCTCGTTCGCCCGTACCGGGTCCACCGAGGCGTCGATCTGCACCGGCATCGCGATCACCGATGTCTGGATGGCCGGCGATGCGGTGTCGGCCCGCTCCACGGTGTCGCACAAGGTCCAGATCGAGGAGCTCCCGCCGGAGACCGGCGTGGCGTACGGGGCACCCGGGATGCCCAGGGTCTGTCCCAGCGGCAACTTGCTCAATTCCGAGGACTTCACGGTCGACGGGTTGGACGGGTTGCCGAGCACCAGCCGCGCGGAGGTCAGGTTGTAGACGGGGTGGAGCTGCCCGGACATGATCACGTACAGCTCGTTGGTCGCCCGGTCGGTCACCAGGGTGGTGCCACCCAACTTGCCTTGCGGCTTGAAGTACGCCAACAGTCCCGCGCCCACCAAGAGGATCACCGCGAGCGCGATACCGAGGCTCATTGAGCGGCTGTAGAACTGCAGCGGATCGTCGAACATGCGGGTGTCGCGCCGCACGATGGCATGCTCGACGCGGCGAAGCAGGAAGCGCCAGCCGCTAACCTGAACCTTGGTGGTCAGGCGAAGCCCCATGGTTCACTCTCTCATGTTGAGGTGTGCATGCACCGCGGCGATCGCCTCGGCCATGTCCGCGCCGTTGATTTCTTGTAGTCGGTCCACATCCAGAGCTTCGATGTCCAGCCCCTGCGCCAGCCGCATGTCTCGGCACTGTTCGGCCGCCTCGACCAATTGCCGTGCGTAGCGGCCGTTTCCGGCGATGTCGAGGGCCTGCCGACCGCGCAGCGTGCGGGTGGCCAGGGACTTGGCCGCCTCCAGGAGCTGCTCGGCGGCCTCTGAGCTCAGCGTCGAGTCATTCGCGGCGGCAATCACTCTCGCGATCTCGAGCAGCTCTTCGGGCGTGTAGGTGTCGAACTCGATGCGGGTGGCAAAGCGCGACCGCAGGCCCTCATTGGTCTCCAGCAACCGGTCGATGTCGTTGCTGTAGCCCGCGATGATCACCACCAGCCGGTCGCGATCGTTCTCCATCCGAGCGAGCAGGGTGTCCATCGCTTCCTGGCCGAACGGGTCGGTGCGCCCGTCGCGTTCCTGCACCAGCGCATAGGCCTCGTCGATGAAAAGGACACCGCCGAGCGCCTGGTCGATCGTCTTGGCGGTCTTGACCGCCGACTGGCCCTCGTACTCGGCGACGAAATCCTTGCGGGAGGTCTCGATGAGCTTGGGTTCGGAGATGACGCCGAGGCCGGCCAGGATGTTGGCGACCACCCGCGCGATTGTCGTCTTGCCGGTCCCGGGCGGCCCGGTGAAGATCATGTGCTTGCTGGGCTGCGCCACTTTCATACCCTTGGCGGCCCGAACCCGGGCCATCAGGGTTGCCGCCCGGTACCGCTCGATCTGCGTCTTGACCCGGCTGAGCCCGATCTGCCGTTCCAATTCGGCCTGGGCCTCGGCCAGCAGCCGCTCGCGTCCGGAGTTGTCGGTGACCACGCTGCCCGGGTCCCAGGGGTCCGACCGGGAGGCGATCTGTTCGGCGGTGGTCGTCTGCAACCGATACGTCGGATCCTTCAGCGCCGCAGCGACTTTCGGCTCGGGATGGGTGGTCTGCAACCACTCCAGCAACGCAACCGCGGCTTCCTCGTTGCCCTGGCTGCGCCGGGCCATCGCCAGGTACCACGCGATGGCGCGGGCGCAGGCTTCGCCGGCCGGCGAGTCGTTGGCTTCGGTGAGGCGCCGTTCGGCTTCGGTGAACAGCCCGAGGTTGGCGGCGGCCACGCCGTGGGCGACACCGGCGGCGCCGGTCAGGAACTTGTCCGGCCACTTCCCGGCGCCCTTGACCTCGTCGATCACGTCGGTCCACCGCTCGGCGGCGCCGTAGATCACCGCCCGCAGCCACGACACCAGGTGCTCGGACCCGCTGACCGCACTGGCGTCGATGGCTTCCAGCGCGTCGGCGTAATTGCCTTGCGCCGCTTCGGATGACGCGAAACCCATGGTGACGGCCAGCGGTGAGGTGACCGGGTAGGTGATGTCGCCGTAGAGGCCTCCGATGGGCACCCTGGCGTTGACGGTGCTCATCGAGATCTGGGCGGCGCCCGACAACTGTCCGAAGTTGCGTCGGGAGTACCAGGCACGGAACAGCGTCACCCGATCGGTGTCGCCGCAGCGGATCCGGCCGACCCATGCGTCACAGGCCGACTCGTCGTAATTGGTGATCTCGGTGAACAGATCCAGGGATCGTGCCTCCGACAACGGCAGCATGCCGACGGCACTGTCGAACAGACCGGCCAGGCGATCAGTCATTTATCACCGTTGTAGCGCGCCGTGTAGTCGACCTCGTAGCGGGAGGCGAACACCTGCGCCTCATAGGCGGCGGCCTCTTCGGGTGTCGGCAGGTTCAGCGTCGCCCCGACGAATTCGTGCAGCAGAGCATTCTGCTGGTCGCTGTCTCCGGTCATCTCGCTCATGTTCTCGACCATGAAGGTGTGCTGCGCCGCACGCGCCTTCTGCCGGGCCAGGTCGGCGATGACGAAGATCTCCTCCGCCAAACCGGATTCGCTCATGCTCGAGGCCTTGTCGGTGACGGTGACCTGCTGTACCCGGCCGTCCATCAACGCCGTCACCGACACCGACCCGGCCGGGTTGGTGACCGTGAACAGCGCCAGGTCGGGCTCCTCTTCCTGCTCGGTGAGCCCATCGAGGGCGTCGAGGTCGGTGCCGGCGTCCGCTGACTCGGCCGGCGGCGCATAGTCGCCCAGCGCGTCCAGCGACGACGCCTCGTCAACGGCGGCGCCGCCGGAGAAATCCAGCGCACTGAGATTGTCGCTGTCGTAATCGTTCCCGGGCTGGTCCACTCTGGCGTCCTCTTTCTGAACTCGTATCGGGATGGTCGGGGGTTGGGAGTCAGCCTCGGGCGGAGGCCGGCGCGTGATCTAACCAGGAGCCGGCGGGTAACAGCTCCAACAAGCTGTCCAGCGCGCGCTGCAGATTCTGCTGCGTGCCGGGCAGGAAACTTCCGTACAGCTCGCCGCCGACGCGGCGGGGCAGGGAGACCAGCCGGCCGCGTTCGGAGTCGAGTACACCCGCGGCGGCCGAAGTGTGGGTGGTGGTGCCGCCGGGATGACGCTGCGTCGCGATGATCTCGACCCACCCGGTCGGATTGCTCACGATCTCGGAGTAGATCCGTGCTTGCGCCGGCGGAACGCCGTGGCGGGAGAGCTGCGCCGCTGTGGTGCACTCGGCCAATTCACTGGCGAGGCCGGTGAGCGGTTCGACGTTGGCGGGTTCGGCGGTGCCGAGCACGGTGGTCACCATTCCGGCCAGTCCGACTTGCGGTGCCACCAGTTGCAGCACCAGCATGTCGCCGTCGCGCGCGGCGATGACATGGGTTTCGTCCTTGCGGCACACCACGAATCGGACCATGACGCCGCCGACATCGCGGCGCCACCAACGGCATTCGAGCGTCCGGTCGGCTCGGCTGACGGTGTCGACCATCGTCGTGACGTCCGGGTGGGGTTGACCGTTATGGTCCAGCACGCCCTGGTTGGTCAGGTCGCGTCGCACCTGTTCCCACACCACATCCCGCAGATCCTCCTGGGGAATGTTCTGCCGGATGCCCAGTGCGACGGGGAAATCGACGAGGTGCAACCGATCGGCGATGACCAGCATGCCGTCGATGGTCACCTCGACACCCACGACATCTCCGACCGGGCCCGCGAGGCCCGCGCGACCGGAAGCGAGCGGACCGGACATGATCAGCCGAAGATCTTGTCGATTACGCCGGCCAGTCCCTGGTCGGCATTGAGGTAGGCGGTGGCGGCCTTGAGCAGGTTGGACGCCAACCCGCCGCTGACGCCCTGCACACCGGTGCCGGTGCTGGTGCGGGTGGTCTCCACCTCGCGAAGCGCGCTGTTGAACTTCGAGGTGAACGAACCGTGCGTCATATCAACGCGGCCGCTGATGCCCTCGACGGTGGTGGTGGCGGTCTTGAGTTGGCCAGCAATCTCGCTCTGCTTGTTGGACAGCACCCGCAGTGCTGACGGGATGACTTCGAGAATGGGGAGCTGGG
This sequence comes from Mycobacterium asiaticum, assembly GCF_001668675.1. Taxonomy (GTDB): domain Bacteria; phylum Actinomycetota; class Actinomycetes; order Mycobacteriales; family Mycobacteriaceae; genus Mycobacterium; species Mycobacterium asiaticum_D. Next base: position 11,482 of record NZ_LZKQ01000167.1, read on the forward strand.
ACATGGGGATGAGCCTCCTCTAGGACTAACGTTTTACTCGCTATGGCTTTGGCTTGCTATGGGTTTGGCGGTTTCCTGGCAAATTGCTAAAGGACGGTCTCCTGTTTGCCTGGTTGGCCGCCGGCCGTCGCGTCGACGGGGGCACGCTCGGCTCCCATAGTGCCCGCCCCGGCACCCTCGTCGTCTCGCCCGTCGCCCTGCTGCGAGCCCTGTTGGGCCTGCGCGGAGATCATCTGTGCCTGCTGGCCGGCCATGCTGCCCATCTGGCCCGGTCCACCGCCGGCCGCCATCAGTTGAGTCAGCTGGTTCATCGTCGAAGAAACGGCTGCGACCCCGGGCAATTGGGCGAAGTTGAGCAGGTTGCCGAAGCTCAGCGACGGCAGGCCGGCGAAGCCGCCCAAGAAGTCGGGCAGGGCGGCCAGTTCCGTCCAGGTGGGCAGCTCGCCGAGGTGGCCCATGCCCGGCAACAGATCGCCCAGCGAGGGCATGCCGGGGAACAGGTTCGGGATGCTGGGCATGCCGGGTAGGCCGGGCATGCCGGGCAGGCCGGGCAGGCCGGGGATGATCCCGCCGAAGTCGGGCAGACCCGGAATGCTTGGCCACTGGAACTCCGGCAGGCCGGGGATCGGCAGATTGAAGTCCGGCATGCCAGGCGTGGGCGGCCAGGTGAACTCCGGCAGGCCCGGGATGTTCGGGAAACCCGGGAAGGGGATCTCGGGCAGCTTCGGCGGCCACAGGCCGCCGATGATGTCGCCGATGATGTCGGGGATCAGGCCGGCCAGGCTGGGCAGGTTGGTCAGGATGTCCATCAGTCGGCCGCCGAGCCCGACCATGCTGGCCGCGTTCATCGCCGTCATGATCGTCAGGTAGAGCAGTGCACCGCCGGTGACGGCCATCGCGAGCCCGCAGGACGGAATCGCCAGCGCCACCGACACGGCGTCGCCGACGAACCAAAGGTTGTCCTCGAGCCATTTGCACGCCTTGTAGACGCCGTCGATCATCTTCTTCATCGCGCGCAGGACGTCCCGGGTGTCGGACACGTGCTCGGCCTGGTTCGAGATCAGGTTGCCCGTCAGATCATCGATTTCGCCCATCAATTTGGCGCGGAGTTTCTGGGCGTCGTTTTGCTTTATGTAGGCATCCGCGGCCTGACCTATCCAGTCCGTGCCCGGAATCGCCAGGCCGATCTTGTCGGCGACGCCCTTGAAAAGCGACGAACCGGCGTTGAATATGTCGCCCGGGTCGGGAATACCTTCACCTAGCAAAAACAACTGCGCGTAAATGAAGTTACTGGTGGTCTTGCACATCGCGCTACCCGACATGTGACTGCTTCCTTACTTGGCTGTTGGTGTGCACGGTCATTTTTGTTCTGTACCTTCGCACCGGTAGATCGAGCTTAACAGCGCTCTGACAGGGGTCGATGCACGAATTTTCAGATAGGGCGGGCGATTTCGCGCGCATGGCAAGAGCCGAAGGCACGGTGGGATTGCGGGGCCGTGGGCGACGGTCCCCGTTCGATCGGCTCGGGCGCGGCCAGTAGCTGACCGCGCCGAGTTCAGCTCAATTGATCTGGTGTATCAGTGCTTCAATTGCTTCGGCGGCCGCGGCCGGTAAATCTTCCTCGGCTTCGGCGCGAACGATTGTTTCTTCGGTAACTCCGGCCGCTTGCGCGGTCTCCGCGGTCGAAAGATTGGCACGCCGGCGCGCGGCGTATAACCGTTGCGCGAGCGTGGCGCCGGGCGCCGTTGCTCCCAGCGTCATCAATTTGTCGTGGTAATGCCGAACCGAACCCAACGCCTTGATCAATTCGGGGGTGATGCGACTGATCCGCGTGGCTTGTACGGCAATACCTTCGAGCTGGCGCAGATCGGCGAGGATCGGCGCGGCCCGCTCGGTGAATTCGGGGTCGTCCGGTGGTGGCAGGGCGGCGATGGCCAAGCTGCAGGTGTCGATCGCGGCAGCTACCGCCTGTGCGATCAGCGACGCCGGGCCTTCGCCCGCGGCTGCGGGGGCCGGATCCATTGCAGGCCGGGCCGGGGCCGACGTCGGTGCCGGGACGGGCGTCGGAGCCGATGGTTGCGCGACGGCCTCGCCGTCCCGGATGCGGGTGATGGTGCCCGCCGGCCACTGCAGAACTTCCTCGAGCTTGGCGCGGGTCCGCTCGCGTGGCCAGCTGCGGCCCTTCTCGAAGGCGATCAGCGCGCCGGCGTTGATGATTCCGTCCGCGGCGAGGCTGCGCTGACTGATGTCGAGTTCGCGACGGCGCGCCGCGGCGGCCGCACCGGCACGGGCTATGCCGGGGTCTATCCCGGCATCGGTTTCTTCGGCCGAATCCGCCGGCCTGACGACTTCGAACGTCAACGCCTTGCCTCCAGTGACTTCGCCGAACCGGACGTTTCTGTTGCCGCCGACGGTCACCGCCCCCTGGTGCGGTGTGTCGGCGAACCTATCGTGCGAGTCGCCGCCGGCGACCCCCCAGCGCAGGTGCGAAGTCGACCTCATCCGCAGCGCGGTCAGCGCAGCGGGCCCGACCGTTGATTCGGCGTGAGGCATGTGCGTTGAATCCTTGCTCGCGGTTGTCGCAGCGGGCAGCAGCACGAGCCTTCCGCTGTCCAACATGGTAACCGTCGCACCCTTTCATTGCTATACCTTCGCTACGCTTTTCAAGCCCTGCCCGTGGCGGCCTTCCCGGGGGAAGCATGGCGGCTGATCGGCCAATCGCTACGGTTAACCATACCGCCAACGGCCGTATACCGAAACACTTTGTGCAACGGTTTGGCGCTCGAACAGCCGATCTACGGCCGATACACAGCAAACTGACAGCATATAACTACTGGTAAATCGAGTTTTGGGCGATACGCTCTCCGGTTCCATTGCGAAGCCGTAGCACCTGCGGAAAGTGCTGCAGAACAAACTGTTGCACTGCGACGGTTAGTCCGCTAACCTTCTGACGCAGAGGGGCACCACCTGCAACGCTTTACGGAGGTATGCAACACATGACCGCAACAGCTCTCTATGAGATCCCGCAGCTGGGCGTGTGCACCCAAGACCCTGACCGTTGGACGACCACGCCGGACGCCGAGGCGAAAATGTTGTGCCGGGCCTGCCCGCGCCGCTGGCTGTGCGCCAAGGAAGCGGTGGAATCGCCTGGTGCGGAAGGATTGTGGGCCGGCGTCGTGATCCCGGACTCGGGCCGCGCGCGTGCGTTCGCACTGAGCCAACTGCGTTCGCTGGCTGAGCGCAACGGTTTCGCCGTTCGCGAGCGGGTGACTGCCCAGTCGGCATAGTCCACCGCCGAGTGCGTCAACAGCGCGAGAGATCTGCCGGATCTCTCGCGCTGTTTCGTTGTGGCGCTAAGCCGGATCGAACCGGAATACGGCGAGTTGTCCTGCCAGCGCCTCGAATTCATCGGCGCTGCCGTCCTTTACCAGACCCGAACGCTTGGCGAACGCGACGCCGACCGGGACCTGCGCCGGGAACACCCGTAACACCCGGCGGGCGTCCTCGGTGGTCAGCTCCGCGATCCGCACCCGCCGGGAGCGCCGCCCGCGGGTAAGGGTGCCGACGCCGGCGGCACGGACGTTGGCGGCCCAGTCCGCGCCCGGATAGCCGGCGACGACATAGAGGCCGCCGTCGAACTCGAATGGGGTCATCGGAGTGCTGCGCGGCAGGCCGGACTTACGGCCGGGCACGGTCAGCACCATCGCGGGCCCGGCGGGTATCCCGAGCTTCTGCAGCGCCACCACGACCTTGTTCATCGGCTTGAGGAAGCGCGGGGGCGTCAGTTTCATCGGTTCAGACATCGCGCACCGCCTGTGGGGTGAAGTCGTCGCGGTGCCGCGCCACCCACTCCGCGAACTCAAGCGGGGGGCGGCCGAGGACCTTTTCCACTTCGTGGGTGACCAATGCGGGACCGTCCCGGCTCGCAGCCAGCATCGCGACATAGGCGTCAGCGAATTCGGCGGAGAATCCCAAGCCCGTGAAACGTTGCCGCACCAATTCGGGTGATAGCTCGAGATAGCGCAGTGGGCGCTGCAACACCTTGCCGATGACGTCGACCAACTCTCGGTTGGTCAGTGCGTGCGGCCCGGTCATCGGGATCTTGCGGCCGACCAGCTCATCGGTAAGCAGCGCACGCGCCGCCACAGCGGAGATGTCGTCGTCAACGATCGGTGCCATGGACGCCGCCGCATAGGGGCCGGCCACCACGTCACCAACACGGAGCTGTCCGCCCCACATACCGGTGAAGTTCGAGGCGAAGACCGACGGGCGCAGACTCACCCACTGCAGCCCAGACTCGACGGCCGCCTGCTCGACCTCCCGGTTCCGGTCACCCCGGAAACGCGACGGTTGCCGCGCGAAGTCGTCGTCGGCGTTGATGGCGGACAGGGCGACCAGCTTGGTCACGCCGGCCGCTTTGCATTGGGCCACGACGTCTGCCAGGCCGTCGGGATTCCGTGGTGGCAACGTGCGAGAGTTGAGGAAAACCGCCGAAGCCCCCGGTAATGCATCGGCAAGGGATCTGATCTGCTCGACCCCGCCCGGAAAATCCACGGTGCTGGGTGTGCGAGTGATGGCGCGCACGCGGGCGCCTGCCGCCGCGAGCTCGGCGACCAGTGGGCGACCGATGTTCCCGGTCGCGCCGGTTACGGCGATGATCATCGACTGACTCCTTGGTTAGGCGGGTGGTTCATGCACCAAGGACGGCACTCGGGATGGGAAAGTTACATCCGATATTCGTAACTTTTCCGGGCCCCGAATCGTCGATGAGCTATGAACCCCGCGCCGTCACCCAGTGACCAGTTCCAGCAGGCCTGGCGCGAGCACCGTCCGTATCTGGTCAACCTCGCCTACCAGATCGTCGGTGATGTCGGTGACGCGGAAGATATCGCCCAGGAGGCTTTCCTGAGGTTGTCCCGGAGTCCGGACAGCATTGACGACGTCCGCGGCTGGCTGACCGTCGTGACCAGCCGGTTGTGCCTGGACCAGGTTCGTTCCGCGCGGGCCCGGTACGAGCGCCCTGATATCGCGGATGGGGCGGGTCAGGCGGCCGATACCAGGGCACCGGACCCCGCCGATCGGGTCACCCTGGACGACGAGATCGCGACCGCGCTGTTGGAAGTGCTGCGCCGGCTGAGCCCCGGTGAACGCGTCGCCTTCGTCCTGCACGACGTCTTCGGTGTCCCGTTCGACGACATCGCGGAGACGGTCGGGCGCCCGGCCGGCACCTGTCGACAATTGGCCCGGCGCGCGCGGGCCAAGTTCGCCGACGCCGGACCGGGCCGAGCAGCGGGCGCCGATATCGCGCCGAGCCGGCATCAGCTGGTGACCGAGAAGTTCATCACCGCGTGCGCCAACGGCGATCTCGCGGGACTCACCGCGGTGCTGGATCCGGCGGTCTGGGGCAAGGGCACGGTCCTTGCCGACCCGGCGCCGCCCGCCCAGATCAACCACGGTCCGAAGCCGGTTGCGACCAACCTGATGCGCTACCTCGGACCCGGAACCACCTTGGTCAGCATTCCGGCGGAGGCGGAGGAATCAGTGCTGCTCGCGTTCGCCGAACGTCGGCTCTTCGCCGTGGTGGTGCTGACCGTGCGGGATGGGCTCGTCACCCGGATCGAGGCGACGGCCGATCCGGCGGCGCGGGCGGGCGGTTCCGCGGGGCCTCGGGCCGGGACGCGAAATAACCGGTGATCGTCGCGGCGACCTGCAGGAACTTCAGCCGAGTCGCCTGCGCCATCTCGTTGGTGACGTCGATGACGCCGCCCGGCCGCAGATGCGGATCGAACGGCACCTCGACGACGGGTTGGCCGTGGTCGACGAACTCGCGAGCCAGCAATGACCTGGTGCGTTTGTCGGCATGGCCGTCGGAGTCGTTGAGCACCACCACACTGCGCTGCAACAGGTCCCCGAGGTCGTGATCCGACAACCACTCGACGGTCTTCGCGGCCGCGGCGGCGCCGTCCGCCCACGGTGAGGAGACGACGATCAGCGCGTCCAGGTCGCGCAGCACTTCCTGGGTGACCGCCGCATCCATCGTGGAGCCGCAATCGATGACGGAGATCGCGAAGTGCCGGTCCAGCCGCAGCGCGGCCTCCCGGTAGACCGCCGGATCGAGCACCCGGCGCGGACCGGAAACCGGCTCTCCACCCAGGACGTAGAGCCCGACGGCGTTGCGGCCGACCCGCGAGGTCACGTCTGCGAACGACTGCAGATTCTTGTCGGCGGTCAACTCCCAGAACGAACCGGTGGTCCGCGGATCGATCCGGCTGCTCAATCGCCCGAAGGCGGTGTCGGCATCGATGGCGACGATGCGGTCCTGGTGGCGCAGCTCGGCGAGGATCGACCCGACGCTGGCTGCCACCGAGGTCTTCCCGACGCCGCCCTTGCCCAGAACGCCGACCTTGTGGTTGCCGTGCAGCGGGACCCGGATCGCCGCCTCGAACTGGGCGGCCTCTCGCTGCGCCGCCGACGGTCCGGGGTTGACCAGTCCGAATGTCGCCGCCCGCAGCATGCGACGCCAGCCCCGTTCGGGGGGTTGGGCAACGTTCCGCGGCGGGGTCACCGAAGGCGTCCACTGGGCCGGCGGTGAAGCCGGCGGCGCCCGCGGGAACGGCGGTGGCGGGCCTGTAACCCGTGGCGGCGGGGCC
>NZ_LZKQ01000168.1 GCF_001668675.1 Mycobacterium asiaticum
ATCGGTCCAGCGGGCCCGAGATCAGTTGCTCGAGGGCGGTGCGGGTCAGCTGCAGGCCGGCGCCGGTACCGACAGCAACCGTCGCCACCGTCGCGGACGACAGCTGTTCCTTGGCTGCCCGGCATCCGGCGAGCATCCGCGTCACCGATCCCATCGAAGTGGCGGTGCCAGAAACGTCCGTGCTGTCGGCACCGGGGGAGACGGCCAGCAGATGATTCAGGATCAGCTGGTCGATGTCGTCTCCGGAGAACTCGCTGTAGCGCACCGTGCCGGCGACCGGCTGGAAAGTAGAGCCGGCGTTGGCCAGGGTGATGCTGGTCCCGCCGGCACCGAAGTCGCACAACGCCACGACCCCGCTGCGGGGAAATCCAGGGCGGGCGTTCAGCGCAGCCAGCGCGGCCGCTGCATCCGAGATCAACGTCGGCGTGCCACCACCCTTGGCGGTCAGGTCCGGCTGCGCGAACAGCTCCTGGCGCAGTGCGGCCACCTGGTTGTCCGACCAGTAGGCGGGCACCGCGATGGTGATCGGTGTCCCGTAGCCGACCGTGCGCGCCATCGCTTCCAGCGCTTCGATGGTCAGCGCTTGGCCCAGATATTTCGTCCCGTCCGCAGCGACCAGCGGTGCCGGATCGCCGACGCGCTCCACGAACCCGCGCAGCACCAGACCGGTTTCGGTCAGATTCGGATTCTCTTCCGGCAGGCCGACTTCGGATGGGCGGTGCTCGAACAACGTCAAGACCGGCGTGCGGGATACCGGGGCGCTACCCGAGCGGGCCGCGACCAGGTTGGCCACCCCGATCGACAACCCGAGCGACTCGCTCATATCCACACCTCTGGTCCATTCCTTTGCTGGCGGTCGGCGGCCGTTCCCCACCCTAGCCGTCCTGCGGACGGCTGGGCCGGGTCAGAGGCCCGGCGGCAGATTGATGACGGTGGGGATCTGCGGCAACGTTATCTGCGACGGCAGCTTGGGCAGCAACCCGGGTGCAGGCGAGTTCGCCGGCGTCGTGGTCGGCACAGTGCTTGTGGTGGTGGACGTCTCCGGCGACGTGGTCGTGGTGCTTTCCGGCGACGTGGTGGTGGTCGTCGTCGTGGTGGTCGTTGTCGTGGTGGTCGTGGTGGTGGTCGTTGTCGTCGTCGTAGTGGTCGTGGTGGGCGACGTGGTCGTGGTGGACGTCGTCGTAGTGACCGAAGCGGGACTGGGTCGGCCCTGGGAAAGCAGCACGATGCCGTAGATGATCAGGCCGATCAGAACCGCGATGAGCACTCCCCAGCCCACCAGCGCCAGCGGCCGTCGCCACCCCGGTACCGGTTCCCGCTCGTAGCCGTCACCCGGCCCATAGCCGTGATTGCCATAGGTCGGGTCGTTGGCGCCGTAATCGGGCGGGTCGTACCTGGTCACGGGCGCCGATGCTAGTTGCTGCGCGGACCCGCAAACCCCCGCCACGCGGGTCCGTTGCCGATCGGTGACCTGCGGCTAGGGCAGGTGCGGCACCGTGATCGTCGGCCCTCCGGGGATCGTGATCGTAGACGGCAGCGGCGGCAGATGCGGGCCGCGGTGCGTCGGTTGCTGCGACGGCGCCGGCGCCGGCGGCTGACTCCTCGGCGGGTTGGTCGGCGGAGCCTGCGGTGGGGGTTCCTCGCTACTGCTGGGCTCGGTTGTGGTGGTCGTCTCCGTGGTGGTGGTGGTCGTCGTCGTCGCGGTAGTCGTGGTGGTCGACGTTGACGAGGTGGTGCTCGGCGCGGGGCTGTTGCTCTTGTCCCCGCCGATCAGCTGGGTGACGCCGTAGGCGATCAGCGCCAGCAGGATCAGGACCAGAATCGCCCAGCCGATCAGCGTCACCGGCCTGCGGTACCAGGGCCGCGGCTCGGCATCGGGATCCTCGTCGAACGGAGCGTATTGATCGGGCGGTGGCCCCTCCACGGTGGGCTGATTCAGGGGCGAGCCATGTTCGACCGTGGGCTGGTACTGCGGTCCTGGACCATGTTCCACGGTCGGCTGATACTGCGGCGGCGGGCCGTGTTCCACGGTGGGGTCATACTGCGGCGGCGGACCGGGCGGTTGCCCTTCCACCGTGGGTTGCTGCTGGGGCCCCGGGGGTGGCCCCTGCTGGGGCGGACCGTACGGAGGTCCACCCGGCGGCGGGCCCGGCGGGCGCGGACCCTGAGGTGGCCCACCCGGCGGCGGGCCTTGCGGCGGGTAACCGCCGAAGCCGCCGTACTCGGTGGGCTGGTTGTTGAAGTCGTCCCCCGGTGGGCCATAACGTGCCACAGACCCGATGGTATAGGGCGGTGCCGGGTCAGCTCAGAACGTGTTCACCTTGTCGATGCTGACGAACATGCCGTGGCCGGTGCCGTTGTTCTGAAAACGGGTGCCGTCCTTGCTGGCGACGATGGTCCAGCCCTGGGCTTCATAGGTCTTGTAGTCGATGGTGACGGTCGGGATGGCGCCGAGGTTGCCCAGCACCCATTGCACGTTGCCGCCCGAGGTGATGTGCACGCCATTGGCGTGTTCGCCCTCTTTGATCGGGGAGTTGGTGAACGGTGCCTCGCAGCCGACGCTCTCCTTATTGATTTGACAACGCGTCAGACCCGACTTGGTTTCGATGAATACGTAGCCGTTCTCGTCGGGTTTCAGCGGTATGGCGCCCGGAGTCGGACTGGTCGGCGGGGCCGGCGGCGGTGCAGGTGCGGGGGCCGAGGAAGTCGGCGGGGCCGCGCTCGGGCGCGACGTCGGGAAGGTGGGCTCGGTCGGCCCGGCGCCGGGCGAGGCGATCGGCCTGCCGTCAACGGTGCTGCTGCACCCCGCGACGAGCACCGCGGCGGCCAGCAAGCCCCACCGTGCCTTTGGCAATAACCGCACGCGCTACTCCCCGAACTCTCCGATCCAGGGAGTCAGATTAAGCGCGCCGCGGCGCAAGTCACCGCAGTGACGCGCTGTTGCAACGGCGCCGATGAAAAAGCGTTACGCGGGCGCAAATATTCCTGTATTGACATGTCTAGATAGACGGGTCAAAATCGGAACGTTGGAAAGGGGGATGTAGAGACAGGACTGCGAGATGAGACGGTACGACGACGACATCTGCTACCGGGGATGCGAGCCCGAGCAGACCGGCGGTGGCCGGTTGGTCACCGTGGAAGCCGGCGGCGAGTTCGTCGGGTTGCTTCCACACCGGGTCAAGCACTCCCCGACCGGATTGATGTGGGGATACGCCGGTTCAGGACCGGCCGATCTGGCCCGGTCGCTGCTCATCCACAGCCTCGGCGACGCCGCCCGGTGCGTGGTATGCGGCGGCGCCCCGCAGCCCCAGAAATGCCCGTGGTGCGACGAGGGGTGGACCGTGCCGTCGTCGACGTATCAGCGGTTCACCTTCGACGTCATCGCACGGCTGCCGGACTGTGGTTGGACGCTGCGCCGCTCCGACGTCCTTGACTGGCTACAGCGCGCCGAAGGGTGTTCCTGAGCTCATTCGACCGGTTCCGCCGAGGGCGTCGCTTCTTCATCTCCGGCTTCGTCGAGTTGCCGGGCGTGCGCGGCCGCGGTTTCCCGCACCCGGTTTCGTACCAGGAACCAGCCACCGATAAGTGCCGGGAGCCCGATCGCCATCGCGGCGATCATCCAGCGGCCGTAGACCTCGTCGAACATCATCAGGACAAGCACGCCGGCCAGGAACGCCAGCGTGACCCAGCCGGTATAGGGAGCCAGCGGCATCCGGAACGCCGGTCGCTCGGGCTCGCCGGACTTGGCCAGGTGATGGAACCGCAGCTGGCACGCGACGATCGTCGCCCAGGCCACGATCACACCCGTCGCTGCGATGTGCAGCACGATCTCGAAGGCGTGGCTGGGCGTGACCGCGTTGAGCACGATGCCGAACAGACCGATCCCGGCGGTGAGCAGGATGCCGCCGTACGGCACGCCGTTCTTCGACATCGGCGCCGTGAACTTCGGACCGCTGCCGTTGATCGCCATTGACCGCAGGATCCGGCCGGTGGAATAGAGCCCGGCGTTCAAGCTCGACAGGGCTGCCGTCAGCACCACCAGGTTCATTACGTCGTCGCCCCAGGAGATCCCGAGCTTGTCGAAAAACGTCACGAAGGGGCTGACGCCGTCGCGATATGCGGTGTAGGGCAGCAGCAGAGCCAGTAGGAAGGTGGAGCCGATATAGAAGACGGCGATTCGGAATACCACCGAGTTGATCGCGCGGGGCATGATCTTCTCCGGTTCCGCGGTTTCCCCGGCTGCGATGCCGACCAGTTCCACTGCGGCGTAAGCAAAAACCACTCCGGCGGTGACAAGCACCAGTGACAGTGCGCCCGTCGGTATGAACCCCCCGTGGTCGGACCAGATTGACCAGCCGGTCTGCTGACCCTGGATCTTGAAGCGTCCGGCCAGGAAGATCGTCCCGACTATCAGGAACGTCACCAGGGCCAGCACCTTGATCAACGCGGCCCAGAATTCCAGTTCGCCGAACAGCTTGACCGAGATCAGGTTCATCGTCAGCACCACCACGAGCGCGATCAGTGCCAGGGTCCACTGCGGGATGGGCTGGAACATCTTCCAGTAGCGGCAGTACTGTGCGATCGCGGTGGTGTCCACGATCCCGGTCATCGCCCAATTCAGGAAATACATCCAGCCCGCGGCGTAAGCCACCTTCTCGCCGAAGAATTCGCGCGCGTAGGAGACGAAGGAGCCGGACGACGGGCGGTACAGGACCAGTTCCCCGAGGGCACGCAAAATCAGGAAAACAAAGGCGCCGCAGACGCCGAAGACCACGAACAGCCCCGGCCCCGCCGAGGCCAGCCGGCCGCCGGCGCCCAGGAATAGGCCTGTCCCGATGGCGCCGCCGAGAGCGATCATTTGCAGCTGCCGGTTCTTCAGCGCTTTGTGGTAACCGGCGTCTTCGCGGTCCAGCGCGCGTGCGGGCGGTGTCATCAAATCCTTATCGCCGAAGCTTGCGCGGATGGCCGCGGGAATTGACTGTCAGGCTATCCCACAGCACCCCTCACCGGCAGTTCACAGGCCGAGCAGCAACTCCGCGTTGCGGTGGCTGATGCGGGCCCGGTCGCGCTGCGACAGCCGCAGGCTGTCGAGGAAGTTCCGGCCCGCGTTCATCGACCCGAACGGATAGTCGGTCGAGAAGGCCACTCGCTCGACGCCGACATTGGCGACGAGGTTGGCGTAGGTCGCGGCGTCGTTGAAGTTGGCGAATGTGTAGTGCAGGTTCCGGCGCAGGTAGGTGCTGATGGGGTGGTTCAGGCCGGTCAGGTCGGGTTTCAGCGTGGCGTCGAAACGCGGTGCCATGAAGGGAATCCCCTCGCCCATGTGCCCGATGATCAGCTGCAGATTGGGGTGACGGTCGAACACCCCGGCCAGAATGATGCGCAGCACGTGTGTGGCGGTGTTGATGTGCCAGCCCCAGCCCACCGTGGCGAGCGCGAACGACACCTGCTCGGAGAACCCGGCATAGCAGGACTCGATCACCGCCGGCGGGGGCATGGTCGGATGCAGATAGAGCGGTGCCTGCAGTTCGGCCGCACGGTCGAGGACCGGTTCGAAGTGCGCGTCGTCGAGGTAGATGCCGCGGCAGTGGCCGTTGACCACCCCACCCGCGAAACCATGCTTGCGCACCGCCCGTTCCAGTTCGTCGGCGGCCGCCTCGGGTTCGCTGATCGGCAGGGTGGCGAACCCGGCCAGCCGGTCAGGAAATCGCTCGACCGCAGCGGCCAGCTCGTTGTTGCAGTCGTGGGCCAGACGCACGGCCGACGGTCCGTCCAGCTGTTCCACGCCCGGCGCCGCCAGGGACAGCACCGCCAGGTCGATGCCCGCTTCGTCCATCGCCTTGATACGCGCTTCACCCAGATTGCAAATCGGCTCAACGATGCCCGGTCGCGTTTTCAACCAACCACCCGGCCCGTTGAGGAATTGCGTTGTGGCGTAATGCTCTTCGATGGCGATGGTGCGCATTGCTCAGCTCTCCAGTACTCGGGTGGCGCCCGCCCAGCGCGGGATGTCGTCGCTGTTGCCGGCCAGTCGGATGGTCTTGCTGTACCCGTACTCGGACAGGGTCTCCTGGGCGTGTTCGCGCCCGAAGCCGCTGTGGCCGACGCCGCCGAAACCGGTCCCGACGGCGATCCGCACGTAGTTGTTGACGAACACCGCACCGGCCCGGATCTGCCGGCTCACCCGCAGCGCCCGGTCGGTATCTTGAGTGAAAACCCCTGCCACAAGCCCGAATTGAGTGCGGTTGGCGATCCGGACCGCTTCCTCCTCGGTATCGAACCGCAGGACGGTGACGACCGGGCCGAAGATCTCTTCGGTGGCCACCCGCATGTCCGGCTCGACGTCGGTGAAAACTGTTGGCGCAACGTAGAAACCGTCGGCGAGCCGCGGATCGTCGGGCAGCGGCGCCTGGGCGGCGATATGTGCGCCCTCGGCGACGCCGATATCGAGGTAGTTCAGCACGCGCTGTTGTTGACTGCGGGTGACCAGCGGTCCGACATCGGTGGCTTGGTCGGCGCCGTCGCCAACCTTGAGGCGGGTGACAGCCGCGGTGAACTTGGTGATGAACTTGTCGAAGATGCTGTCCTGCACCAGAATTCGCGATGACGCCGTACAGGCCTCGCCCTGGTTGAAGAAGCCTCCGTCGATCGCCGCCAGCAGTGCCTTGTCCAGGTCGGCGTCGTCGAACACCAGCAACGGGTTCTTGCCGCCGAGCTCCATCAGCGTGGGGGTCAGGTTTTCTGCGGCGGTGCGCAATACTGCCGTCGCAGTGGTCGGGGATCCGGTGAAGGACACCTTGCCGACCAACGGGTGTCCGGCCAGGGTGGCCCCCACCGTGCCGCCGCCGGGAACCGCATGTACCAGATCCTCGGGCAGCGCGGAGTTGATCAAATCCACCATCCGCAGCACCACCGAGGGTGCCTGCTCCGGTGGCTTCAGCACGATGCTGTTGCCCACCGCGAGGGCCGGCGCGGTCTTGCCGGCAGTGTGGATCGGCGGCCAGTTGAACGGCACGATGCCCGCGATCACGCCGTACGGCTCAAGCGTGGTCACATCGAAGACCGGTCCGTAGTCGCGCGCGTGACCAGGGAGTGCCTCCACCACACTGGCGAAGTACTCGAAGATCGTTATCGCCGCTTCGACGTCGAACTGGCGGGCCTGGGTGATCGGCTTACCCATCTCCAGGGACTCCAGGGCGGCGATCTCGTAGGCGTGCGCGCGAATGACGTCGGCGACCCGGCGAAGGCACCGTCCGCGCTCTCGGGCGGGGCGTTGCTGCCAGTCCCGCTGGGCGGCGTGCGCGGCCCGAACCGCCTGGTCCACCTGCGCTGGACCTGCTGCACGGACGACGGCGACGGGTCGGCCGGTGGCGGGGTTGTCGACGACGAACTCGTCGTCCTCGCAAAGCGATGACCACCGAGTTCGGGTGACGTCCACGCGGCCGAAAGTACGCCCGGGCCAGCGATCACCACCAGCGAAATTATCTGATGGCTACTAGCACGATCAGTGATAATGGCTGGATGGAGCTTCGCCAGCTCGAGTACTTCCTCGCCGTCGCCGATCACCTGAGCTTCACCCGCGCGGCGCAGCGGCTGCATGTCGTCCAGTCCGGCGTGTCGGCGACGATACGGGCGCTCGAGCGCGAACTCGGTGCCGAACTGTTCACCCGCGGTCCGGCGGGGGTGCGGCTGACCCCCGCCGGGGAGGAGCTCCGACCGCACGCCCGCGCCACTATCGACGCCGCGCGCGCCGCGAAGGATGCCGTCAACGCCACCCGCGAAACCGTGCGCGGCACCGTCACCGTCGGGACCCTGACCTCGATCAACGTCATCGACCTACCGGCATTGCTCGCCGAACTGCACGTCCGGCATCCCGAAGTGCGAGTTCACTTGAGGGCGGCGCGTGCCGGCACGACGGGACTGGCCCGGCAGCTGCGCGACGGCGACCTGGACATCGCGTTCCTGGTCTTCACCGGCGCCCCGCCGTCAGACCTGCGCGCTCGGCTGGTCGCCGACGTACCGCTGCAACTGGTGGTGCCCAAAGACCACCCGCTGGCATCCGGCGATTCGGTGACCCTGGCCGAATTGGCGGGACTGTCGTTCGTCGACGCGCCGCCGGGGTATGGCACCCGGATCGTCGTCGACAATGCGTTCGCCGCGGCCGGCGTCGAGCGCACCGTCACCCTGGAGGTCGCCGACATCGGCACCGCCGCGGCCTACATCCGCAACGGGCTGGGCATCGGTTTCCTGAGCTGGTCCATCCTCGACGACATCGACGACGACGGCCTGGTCACCGTTCCGGTGGCCGACCAGAGCCTGTCCTGGCGGCTGTACGTCACCACCTCGGCCACCCGCTCGCCCAGTGCCGCGTCGCGCGCCTTGCTGTCGCTGATCGCCGAGCGGGTCTAGCTCTCGGTAAGCGCGGCCACGGCCGGACCGAACATGGTGTTCTTGATGGCGCCCAGCGTGCCACGGTCCTTGCTGCCGAGCGGTCGAAGTAGCTCCACCGCCGCGGCTTTGACCGCTCCCTCGCCCGCGGTGGCGTCGACGATCCCGAGGCCCGCGGCGTCGACCCCGCCGAAGCGTCTGCCGGTGGTCATCGAGGCCACCGCGGCCTGCGGTGTGACTTTGGCCTGAATGAGGGCGGCCATGCCCGGGGTGAACGGGATATGGATGTCGACCTCGGGGAAACAGAAGAAGCCGCGATCGGCGCGCATCACGCGGTAGTCGTGCGCCAGGGCGAGCATGGCGCCGGCGCCGAAGGCGTGGCCGACCACGGCCGCGGCGGTCGGGATCGGCAGCGTGAGCACCCGCGCGAGCAGCTTGTGGACCCGGCCGACGTAGGACTGCACCTGGTCGCCGTGTGCGCCGAGCCAATCGAGATCGAGGCCGTTGGTGTAGAACTTGCCGGTCGCGGTGGTGACCAGGCCGTGCGCGTCGCTTGCCTCGATCTCGTCGATGCGGGCGTTGATCGCGTCGAGGAAGTCCGGCGAGAAACGGTTTTCGTCGTCGCCGAGATCCAGCACGGCGATCTTCTCGTCGTAGGTCACGCTGATGGCCGAGATGGGCATGGGCACCGGCGCGTTGGCGGTGATCGGCGGCACCGTCGGCATCATCGGGTTCCAAA
>NZ_LZKQ01000169.1 GCF_001668675.1 Mycobacterium asiaticum
CGGGCCCTACCATCTCAAGCGGTTGCTGGGCCGCGGCGGGGAAGGGGGAGTCGTGGTAGCGGGCGGTCCAGTCGGTGGTGGTGTCGTTTTCGAGCAGGATGAACAGGTCGGCGAAGTCGGTGCAGTGGAAGTAGCCCAGGGCTTGTTGGGGTGGGCCGAAGTAGGCCAGTCGGCCGCCGGGGGCCAGGACCAGCAGTCGGTCGCACATGTTGAGGTGGGCGATGTTGTGGGTGACCACGACCACTGAGCGCCCGTCGTCGGCCAGGCTGCGCAGGGTTTGCATGACGGATTTCTCATAGCCGGGGTCGAGTCCGGAGGTGGGTTCGTCCAGGAACAGCAGCGAGGGTTTGGTCAGTAGTTCCAGGGCGACGCTGGTGCGTTTGCGTTGGCCGCCCGAGAGGCTGTCGATGCGTTGGTCGGCTTGGGTCATCAGGCCCAGTTCGGTGAGGACTTCGTCGATGCGTTGGTGGCGTTCGGCGGCGCTGACGTCGTGGGGGAAGCGCAGTTGGGCGGCGTAGTTCAGGGCGCGGCGCACGGTCAGCGGGGTGTGCAGGATGTCGTCTTGGGGGACAAAGCCGATGCGGTGGCGCAGTTCGTCGTAGTTGTCGTAGAGGTCGCGTTGGTCATAGCGCACGGTGCCCGCGGTGGCGGGGCGGAATCCGGTCAGCGCGCCCAGCAGGGTGGATTTGCCGGCTCCGGAGGGGCCGACCACGGCCAAAAGGCTGCGTTGGGGCAGCACGAAGCTGACATCGGCGAGCAGGGTTTTGCCTTTGGGGGTTGCCACGCCCAGGTGGGTGGCTTCATAGGAGATGTCGCCGGTGTCGACGTATTCGACCAGCCGGTCACCGGACAGGTGCAGCAGTTGGTGGCCGATGCCCACGATGTCTTCGGGCCCGATCACCGCGCGGGTGATGCGGGTGCCGTTGACGTAGGTGCCGTTGGCGCTGTGGTTGTCGATCAGTTCCCAGCGTTGACCCGAGCGGCGCAGCAGGGCGTGTCGGCGTGAGACCAGCAGGTCGTTGAGGACCACGGTGTTTTCCGGGGCGCGGCCGATGCTGACCACCACCGCGTCCATGGTGTGTACCGCGGTCGGGGTGCGCACCGACCCGGTCTGGCCCGTGCCCGGACTCGGCGCTGCCACCGCGCCGGTGATGTCAAGTACCGAGGTGGCCTCCACCCCCGCACCCGACGGGTCCGGCGGGGCGGGGGGCAGCGGCACCTGCACCACCTGGGTGGTCGCTTCCCCGATCGAGGACCCCGCCGCCGGGGGTTCGTTGCCCAATGGCTGCACCTCGAGCAATTCCCCGGAGGTCACCGACCCCAACACCACCCCCACCGGCCCGGTGATCGTCAACCGCTCCACCCGCTGCCCGGCCACGAACATCCCGTTACTGCTGCGATTGATCAGCACCCAGCCGGCCGGCGACGGCTCCAACACCGCATGCACCCGCGAGATCCGCGGATTCTCCAACCGGATATCCACCTCACTGGAACGCCCCAACCGCCACACCCGATCCGGCGTCACCCGCCACGTCCGGCCACCCCCGCGCAGCTCCAGGCGCGCCAGCTCAGAAACCGTCGTCCCCGGCGTGTCGTCCATGCAAAGCCTCCGGTATGCCGACCAAGCTGCCCCGAATCATTCCCCTTGCAGGCCCCGCAGCGCTACGACTCACGAGGGCGAAGCCCGTGGAGGTCGCGGTGCCGGTATGTCTGGTGTTGTCGTCCCGGGTGGCCGCGTAGATGCCGATGACGGCCAGTATCAAAACCAGGACGACGGCAACGACTGCGGCAACGATTTCCCAGGTGTTGTGGCGCCGCGGCGGCGCCGGGTGCCACGGCATCGGCCCGGCGAAGGGTTGCGGCGGTGGCAGGGCGCCTTGGAAGCCTCCGAAGGGGGCCGGGCCGCGCGGATAGCCGGGCGGCGCCACGGGGACGCCAGGCTGGCGCGGGATCGGACCGGACGGGCCGGGCGGCATGACCGGTTGAGGTGGGGGCGGGGCGGGTCGGTACCGAATGGTCCGCGGGTCGACGGGCGGCGGCAGCACCGCTTCCTGGCTGCGACGCACGATGTCGGCGACCTGGTCCTGGTCGGGTTCGCTGAGCGCCTGCTGCGCGGCGCGGGCCAAATCACCGGCGCTGGGATACCGATCGGCCGGCTTCTTGGCCATCCCGCGAGCGATCACCGCGTCCAGCGCCCGCGGCACTCCCTTGCGGGCCGCGCTCGGCCGGGGGATCGGATTGTTCATGTGCGCGCTGATCAGTACGCCGGCACTGTCGGACTGGTACGGCGCGCTGCCGGTCAGGCTCTCGTACAACACGCAGGCCAGGGCGTAGATGTCGGCCCGGAAGGTCACCTGGTCGTTGCCAAAACGCTCGGGCGCCATGTATTTCCAGGTCCCGACGGCGGTGCCCAGCTGGGTGATCTTCTCGTCAGTGGTGGCGCTGGCGATGCCGAAGTCGACCAGGTAGGCGAAGTCGTCGCGGGTGACCAGGATGTTGGGTGGTTTGACGTCGCGGTGCATGACACCGGCGGCGTGGGCGGCGTCCAGGGCCGAGGCGATCTGGGTGATGATCGCGACCGCCCGGGACGGCGACAGCGGGCCTTCCTGGGCGATCATCTTGTCGAGGTCGGTGCCCTCGACGAGGCGCATCTCCAGGAACAGCTGGCCGTCGATCTCCCCGTAGTCGTGGATGGGCACCACATGCGGTTCCTGCAACCGCCCGGCGATGCGGGCCTCGCGCTTCATCCGCTCGCGAAACACCGGATCCTTGCTGACGTTTTCCGACATCAGCTTGACCGCGACGGTCCAGCCCTTGACGGTGTGTTCGGCCTCGTAGACCTCACCCATTCCGCCCCGGCCGAGGGGTCGCTTCAGGCGGTAGGGCCCGAACATCGAGCCCTCACGCGAGTCCGGCGCCGCGCCCATCGCTGATCCCCCCAACCGAGGCTCGCCCGCCAGCCCGCAATACCGTTGGCTCACCTGAGCTTTGGCGCGCCGAGCGCCAAAACCGCGGTCCGCCAATCGGTTTGGTCAGCCGTACTTGGCCCACCAATTGTGCAGGTCTTCCAGAGTAGCGGGATCCCCGAACGCGTCACTGAGCATCAACTTGCCTTCGTTGCTCCAGATGACGTTCGGGTGGTTTTTGTAAGTGCCGCAGGCGATCATCCCCGCCGTCACCGTCGGATCCCGGTCGTAGTGCCACCCGTCCGGCGACGGGCCTTCTCCCGGGCAGTTCGTCAACTGCACGGCCGCGATGTCGTCGTTGAACGCGGACTTCAACGTGGCCAGGTTCGGGAACAGGCCGTAGATCGCCCGACTCGGGCCGCCTTGGTTGGTGTTCTGGCCACAGTCGAGCATGGCGATCGTGTTGGTCCAGACGCTGTTCGGCTTGGGCGTCGTGGGTGTGCATGTCCCGGACGGATAGCCCGAAGGCAGCATCGACAGCAGCTTGCTCTGCGGACTGCCGCCGGGAGTTGTCGTCGGCGAACTCCTCGTGGTGGTGGTGGTCGTGCTGGAGGAGGCCGTGGTGGTGTCGTCCGCGTTGTGATTGTCGCCCGGTTTCGTCGCGTACCAGATACCGATGCCGGCGACGATGAGAACGACGACCACCGCCGCGGCGGCCGCCACGATGGGCCACGGGTTGCGTTTGCCCCCCGGGGGTTGACCGCCCTGGGTCCAAGCGGCGGGACCGGCCGGTGGCTGGCCGCCGGGTGGCGTGCCGCCCCAGCTACCGCTCTGGAAGTACTGCGGGGCCTGCGGAGGCTGCGGAGGCGGACTCGAGCTCGGAATCGGGCCGCTGGCCGGCCCCCAGGAGGGCTGGCTCGGCGGGGCCTGGCGCTGCAACGGCCCGGATCCGATCGGGTCGCCGTAGGCCGGCGGCGGCGAATACTGCGGCGCACTGGGCAGCGGGCCGCTGCTGGGACCGGACGGTGGCGGCGTCACCGCGGTGCCGGGCAGCGTGGACTCGCGACTGCGGCGCAGGATGTTCTCGGCGTGGTCCTGGTCCGGGTCGCTGAGCGCGTCGTGCGCGGCGCGGGCGAAGTCCCCGGCGCTGGCGTAGCGGTCTTCGGGTTTTTTGGCCATGCCACGGGCGATCACCGTGTCGAAGGCCTTGGGAATGCCGGCCCGTTGCGCGCTCACCTGGGGAATGGGATCCATCAGGTGGGCGGTGACCAGAGTGGTCGCGCTGTCGGCGCGGTAGGGCGGAGCGCCGGTGAGGCATTCGTAGAGCACGCAGGCCAGGGCGTAGATGTCGGCGCGGTAGGTGACCTCGTCGTTGGAAAACCGTTCGGGCGCCATGTATTTCCAGGTGCCCACCGCGGT
>NZ_LZKQ01000170.1 GCF_001668675.1 Mycobacterium asiaticum
CCGGGCCTGGCGTTCGTGGCTACCGGCGGCCTTAACCCGACTCCCAAAGGCACCAGCCCCGCCTCGGTGTCGACCGTGCGGTGCGCACGCTGGTGCGGCGGCGTGGACAGATACCCGGGCCCACGGTCACGGTCGGGGTGCTGGCCGCGGTGGCCGAGGCGCTGACGGAATGGCTTGGCGGTGAAACGGATTCGCTAGGTGCCGAAGTGCCGATGGCCAAACCCGGTGCGCCGCTGGCATACAACCATTTCGGTAGCGCTGTCGTGGGGCTGTACCCTGGTCTGCCGCGAGCTGAGCGGATGAATCGGATCGCCGGTGATCTAGCCGATGCGCGCCGGCGGTTCGAGCATCCCGCGGCCCGGGCGAGCGACCAGGCCTTCGCTGCAGTGCCCGCGGCGTTGCTGCGTTGGGGTGTATCGCATTTCGACCCCGACGTACGTCCGGCACAGGTGGCCGGCAATACCGTGGTGTCCAGCGTGTACCGCGGCGCGGACGACCTGCGCTTCGGTGGCGCCGCGGTGACACTCACCGCCGGGTATCCCGCACTGTCGAGTGTGATGGGCCTTACCCATGGGGTACACGGCATCGGCGACATGGTGGCGATCAGCGTGCACGCCGCACGATCGGCTGTGCCCGATATCGACGGCTATCTGCGGGTACTGGACGCGGCGTTGTAACTCACTGTGCGTCACCCGATCTGGCAGCCTCTTCGCGGGTCAACCCGACGGCCAGAATCAGTTCCTCATGCAACTCGAACCACACGGTGTGATAGGAGTCGATGAGCGGCCTTGTCAGCCAGGCGGTTTCGCCGCCTTTCACCTTGTCCAGAGCCGCGCTCAACTTGGCCGGATAGCCGGCCAGCCTCGGCAATTGCACGGCCACAGCTGCGGTGATCGGCAACACCCGCTCGTGTACCGCGTCGAGGCGGGCCAGCACGGCGGCGTCGTACCCGGCGTCGTCGTGATCGTTCGGTTGGCCGTCCCTAAGTTGCCAGTCGGTGACCAGCGCCTTGAAATCGGCATTCACCGAACGGAATTCGTCATATGCGGTAGCCAGGGCAGTCGCATCGGCGCCCTGGCGTTCGGCAGCCAGCCACTCGGCGAGCTGGGCTCGGCCCTCGGCGGTGATCCGCACGGTGGGGCCCTCGACGAGCAACCCGTCGGCGGCCAGTCGGCGCACCGTCTCGGCGACCGCCGTCTCGTCGGCGGCCAGGGTTGCGGCCAGGTCGGGCAGCCGCACCCGGCCTTTCAACCGGACCGCCTGCAGCACGGAGACCTCACTCATCGCTCGGCCCTCACGCGGATCGCATGCAACATGGTGATCAGTGGTGCGGGCGAGACAACGTCGGTGTGCCCGGCTTTCAGCGCCGCACGCGCCGCCGCCTCCGACGCGTCTGCCAGCTTGGGGTGGCCGCCACTCGGATGCGCGCGCAGTGGGCTGACGGCCATCGCGATGTCGGCCAGTTCGCGCAACTCCGGCGTGTCGTGCTGCGACCATCCCGTCAGCGCCAGAATCCCTTGGCGCACTTCGCCTTCGTAGCCGTCCACGGTGATCTGTCTGCCGGCCAGTGCCGCGGCTACCCCGTGACCGCAGCCGACCACGGCGACCCTGCCGAGCTCGCGGCTGACGACCGCCGCGTGGCTCGCGGCCCCACCGATCTCGGTGACGATGCCTTGCGCGGCAAGCATTCCCATGACGTCCTCGGGTCTGGTGTGGTCGCGCACCAGAATGACCGGTTCACCCCGGTCGGCGGCGCTCAGCGCCTCGTCGACGTCGGTGTACGCCGTGCCGGTCGCGACGCCCGGACACGCGGGCAAACCCTTGGCCAACAAGTTTGCCGCCAAGCGGCTTTCGGGCTGCAAGGCCGGCTGCAGCACCGCCTGGACGTCGGTCGGAGTGACCCGGCGCAGCGTCTCGGCGTCGTCGATGAGGCCCTCCCGGCGCAGCTGCAGCGCCAACCGAACCGCCGCGTGCGCCGGGCGCGCGGCGCCGCGCGTTTGCAGCAGCCACAATTTGCCGTCCTCGACGGTGAATTCGATCTCCTGCACATCTGCGTTGAGCCGCTCGAGGTGCTGGGCGGCCGCCATCAGCTCTTCGTAGACGTCCGGCAGCTCGGCGCGCAGCGCGGTGATCGGTTCCACGTCCACGAGGCCGGACACCACATCGTCGCCCTGGCCGCCGGCTAGCCACTCGCCGAACGGTTCGTCGGCGCCGGTGATCGGATTGCGAGACGACAGCACGCCGGCACCGGACTTCGGCACGTGGTTGCCGAAGACCATGGCCTGCACCACCACCGCCGTACCGCTTCGGTCGTCGAGGCCGTGGTGTTCGCGGTAGGCGATGGCACGGGGCGAATTCCACGAGGCGAACACGGCTTCGATGCCCGCCCGAAGTTGCGCATATGGATCGAGCGGGGGTTCCGGGCCGGCGTCGCAGCCCGACAGTGTGCGCCGGTAAAGCCGGCCGAACCGGCGGCGGGTGTCACGGCCGAACTCGGGGGTGGTGGCCGCGGCCAGCGCCTGCTCGACGGCGTCGTCGATACCCAGGTCCAGGATCGTGTCCATCATTCCGGGCATTGACTGGGTCGCGCCCGAACGCACGCTGACCAGCAGCGGGCGCGGACCTCGGCCGAACGTGCGGGAGGTTTGGTCTTCCAGCCAGCGGATCCCGTTCAGGACGTGCTCCCAGATCGCATCGATCGTCGGTCCCGGCTCGGCGAGATAACGCAGCCCGACTTCGGTGGTGATGCAGAACGCGGGAGGTACCGGCAAATTGTGACGGCGCATGGTGTCGATGCCATGGCCCTTGTTGCCCAGGATCTCTCGTGGCAGCTGCGCCCGGCCGTCGAGCAACACCACGGGGTCGCGCAGGGTGCCTGCTGAGGGGGCGTGGCGTCGCGCGAGACGAGCCATCCTTGCACCCCCTGGTCATTGCCGGAACGCCTGCAATGGTCCCATACGGGTGGCCAGGCCCGGCCGCTCCGCCGCTGCTGTCACAGCTATGCCCGATGCTCTAGTTTTGACCCTATGACTCCCTACGATCTCGGGTTGCTGATCCTGCGGCTGGTGTTGGGTCTCACCCTTGCCGCGCACGGTTTGAACAAATTCTTCGGCGGCGGGCGCATCCCAGGCACCGCCCGGTGGTTCGAAAGCATCGGGATGAAGCCGGGCAAGTTCCACGCCACCGTCGCCGCGTCCACCGAGACCGCGGCCGGGCTGGGGTTGGCGGCCGGGCTGCTCACCCCGATCCCGGCGGCGGGCTTCGTCTCGCTGATGATCGTCGCGGCCTGGACGGTGCACCGCGCCAACGGTTTCTTCATCGTCAAGGAGGGCTGGGAGTACAACCTGGTGCTGGCCCTGAGCGCGGTGGTCGTCGCCACCCTGGGGGCCGGGAAACTCAGCCTCGATTATCTGATCTTCGGCAAGAACTGGTTCGACGGCTGGCACGGTTTGGCGATCTCGCTGGGTCTGGGCCTGGCCGGTGCCATCGGCCAGCTGTTGATCTTCTATCGCCCGCCCGTCAAAGAAGCGGCTTAAGCCCGTCCCGGCCCAGCAGTAAGCCGCCGGTGCCGCCGGCGCCGGGCCCGCCCGGCGGTGTGCCGGTCCCACCGTTGCCGCCGTTTCCACCGTTGCCGATCAGCACGGCCCCATTATTCGAACCGCCGTTGCCGCCTCCGCCGCCGGCGCCGGAGCCGGCCCCGCCGGCGCCGCCATCACCGCCGTTGCCAATTGCCCCAGCCTTTCCTCCGGTGCCGCCGAGGCCGCCGATGGTGTTCGGGTTCGGGCCGCCCGCGCCACCGGCGCCCCCGGCGCCACCGGAGCCGTTGAGCAGACCGGCATTGCCGCCGGAGCCGCCCGCGCCACCGTGGGAGTTGAACAGCCCCTCGCCACCGTTGCCGCCGGTCCCGCCGGAGCCGAAGAGCAGCCCGCCGTTGCCGCCGGTCCCGCCGGTTCCGCCGGTCCCGTTGTTGGCGCCGCCGCCCTTGCCTCCCGCGCCGCCCGAAGGGCCGATGGACAGTAATCCGGCGTTGCCGCCCTGCCCGCCGCCGCCACCGGTGGTGAGGCCGTAACCGCCGGCTCCGCCCACACCGCCCGCACCGAAGAGCCCGCCGGAACCGCCCGACCCGCCGGCGCCGCCGGTGGTGGTGCCGAATCCGCCGACACC
>NZ_LZKQ01000171.1 GCF_001668675.1 Mycobacterium asiaticum
GCCGGCCCTTCACCGATTCGCGGTCGGAACGAGTGTGGGTCGCAGACGGCAGCATCGCGTATTCCGCGGTCAGCCAGCCCAGACCCGAACCCTTCCGCCAGCGCGGCACGCCCTCGGTGACGCTCGCGGTGCACAACACCTTGGTGCGACCGAATTCGATCAGCACTGAACCCGCTGGATTTTCGGTGAACCCTCGGGTGATGACCACCTGGCGAAGCTCGTCGTCGCGGCGGCCGTCTTCTCGTTTCGACACGCCGACAACCCTAGCTCGCCGACGATGCGGGCCGATCCGGCCCGCTGAGGCGGCGAGCAATCAAACCCAAGCTCGCCGACGATGCGGGCCGATCCGGCCTGCTGAGGAGGCGAGCAATCAAACCCAAGCTTGCGGCCGAAGCCGCCGGATCTACACCGCTAACCGGCGCGGCGGACTTCGAACGTCTCGTCGGGCACTACCGCATGCACCGGGCCGTCGAACTCGGCCTTGGCCTCGCTGATCACATCCTCGCGCGACGTCCAGGGCGGAATGTGGGTGAGCAGCAACTCGCGGACACCGGCCCGCGCCGCAGCCCGGCCGGCCTCGGTACCGGACAGGTGCAGGGCGGGCGGATGCTTCGGTGAGTGCGGCCAGGACGCCTCGCACAGGAAGACGTCGGCGCCGCGAGCAAGTTCGATGAGCTGATCGCACTCGCCGGTGTCGCCGCTGTAGACCAGCGTCGCTCCGGTGGAATCGGTGAACCGCATGCCGAACGACTCGGTCGGGTGCGCGACCACCCGCGGGAGCACCGTGATCTCGCCGAACGTCACCGGCTCACCGTCCACCCAGTGCCGCACGTCGAAGATGTCCGAGCAATCGTCGATCTCGCCGCCATACGGTGACGACGCCGCACCCAACCGCGACCAGGTGTCGCTCGGGCCGTACAGCAGCGCCTTGCCCGTCGGTCGCGCGGTCGGGTGGTATCGGCGCCAGACGAACAACCCCGGAACATCCAGGCAGTGATCGGCGTGCAGATGCGACAACAACACGTTGACCGAACCCGGATCGGCGTGCCGCTGCAACGCCCCCAGTACACCCCCGCCGAAATCGATCACGAGGGGCGGCGTGCCCGGAGCCCGAAGCAGATATCCCGACGCGGGCGAATCCGGACCCACGACGCTCCCGGAGCATCCGAGCACGGTTATGCGCACGGAGACCACTGTGCCATGCCAAATACCGCGATGGGGAAAACATCGCCGCATTCCGTCATAAACATGGGCATATCTAATGAACGTGCGAGGCGCCGGCGGGTTCAACGCCGATCACGGCGGGCCCGAGGAATCGGGTCGCGAGTTTGGTGAACGCCTCGGGGTCTCCGGTGGCTTCGAACACGCGGGCCGCCGGGGGTCCGCCGTGCGGGCGCAGCAGATCCAACTCGGTGAGCACCCGGAGCACTTGTTTGGCGGTTTCCTCGGCGCTGGAAACGAGCGTGACGTCCTCCCCCATCACCAGCTGGATGAGGCCGGACAACAACGGGTAGTGCGTGCAGCCCAGCACCAGGGTGTCGACCTCGGCGCGCTGCAAGGGCTCCAAGTAGCCCTCGGCCAGGCCAAGCACCTGCCGACCGCTGGTGACGCCGCGTTCGACGAAGTCGACGAACCGCGGGCAGGCCACCGCGGTGATTTCCGTGTCGCGGGCGGCGGCGAAGGCGTCCTGGTAGGCGTGCGAGGTGATGGTGGCGCGGGTGCCGATCACTCCGATGCGGCCGTTGCGGGTGGCTGCCACCGCGCGGCGCACCGCGGGCAGGATCACTTCGACGACGGGCACGTCGTAGCGTTCCCGTGCGTCTCGCAGGCAGGCGGCCGACGCCGAGTTGCAGGCGATGACCAGCGCCTTGACGCCCCTGTCGACCAGATCGTCACCGATGGCCAGCGCGTGGGCGCGGATCTCCGGGATGGGCAATGGACCGTAGGGGCCGTTGCCGGTGTCGCCGACGTAGATGATGTCCTCGTCGGGCAGCTGGTCGATGATGGCCCGCGCGACGGTCAACCCGCCAACGCCGGAGTCGAAGATCCCGACGGGCGAAAGCGGCGAACTCATAGTCTGCGCGGCAACGGCTTGCCCGCCCTCTTCAGCTCGCGCGCCTTGCGCTCGGGGGCGGACAGCAGATAGGCGGCCACCACGCCGGCCAGCGCACCACACAGGTGGCCCTGCCAGGACACGCCGCCGCACATACCCAGCCGCGGCAGGGCGCCCAGTAGTACGCCCCCGTAGACGAACAGCACCGCCAACCCGATGATGATGTCCCACACGCGGCGCACGAAAATCCCGAACACCAGCAGGAACGACAGCCACCCGAAGATCAGTCCGGACGCCCCGATGTGGTCGGTCGGGCCGCAACTACTACCGACGTTGCCGATAAGCCAGGTGCCGAAGCCGCCCAAGATCCAGACGATGGCCGTCGCCCAGACGAACCGGGACAGACCGGCCAGCGTCATCAGAAAACCGAGCACCAGCATGGGGATGGTGTTGGCTATCAGGTGCTGCCAGTTCGCGTGCAACAGCGGGGCAAACACGATTCCCCACAGGCCGTCGGTGGTCAGCGGTCGGATGCCGTTGCGGTCGAGCCGGTCACCGCTGAGCTGATCGATCAGTTCGACGACATAGAGCAGCGCGACGAAGGTGATGATGGTGGTCGCCCCCACCGCCCAGCGCGGCTTCTTCGTCTCCGCCACCGGGGTGCGATCTTTCCTGCCCATGGCTGCCCTTCCAGAGCGTTTTCGGCATTATCCAGGCTACCGGCCTGGTTAACGATCACCCGTATTGGCGAACGCGCCGGGCAGCACTTCCCGATAGGCCGGCACCCCGGCCACCGACTCCGCGGCTACCACCCCGCCGAGCACGGCGCGGGCCAGGCAGTCGGCCGCGGCCGCACCCACCGCGGTGAGCAGTCCGGTCTCCGGCGACATCGCCGCGGGTGTGTCCGCCGCCGGCGGCACTTCGACCGCCCCGGTGGCCAGCGCGAACACGGTGTCGCCGTCCAGCGGCGTGTGCGCCGGG
>NZ_LZKQ01000172.1 GCF_001668675.1 Mycobacterium asiaticum
TGCGCCCCGAGCGCGTCGTGCAGCTCTGTCACCCGGATATCCGCAACGACTTTCCGCCGCTGCGAACGTCGAAAAGCACGGTCCCCGAACACTTGCCGGTCCAGCTCACCAGCTTTGTCGGGCGCGACGGTCAGATTGCCGACTTGCGTCGGATGCTGCCGGCCGAACGGCTGGTTGTCTTGACCGGTGCCGGTGGTGTGGGCAAGACCCGGTTGGCTATCCAGGTCGCGTGCGAGGCGGCGGCCGATTTTGATGCCGGAGTGTGGTTCATCGATCTGGCGCCGATCACCGACCCTGGCCTCGTCCCGGCCGCCGCAGCCGAAGCCGTCGGACTCTCCGATCAGCCGGGACGGTCAGCGACGGACGCGCTGGCGCGGTTTGTGTCGGATCGTCGAATGTTGATGGTGTTCGACAACTGCGAGCATTTGGTGGACGCCGTTGCCGTCCTGGTCAACGCGCTGTTGAGCGCATGCCCGAACCTCACACTGCTGGCCACCAGCCGTGAGCCGATCGCCGTGCCGGGTGAGGTGACCTGGCGGGTGCCGTCCCTGTCGCTGGACGACGAGGCTATCGAGTTGTTCGTCGACCGCGCCCGCCGTGCGCGTCCCGACTTCAGCACCGACCAGGCTTCGGCGATCCGAGAGATCTGCCGCCGGCTCGACGGCATGCCCCTGGCCATCGAATTGGCCGCCGCCCGCGTGCGGGCGTTATCGCTGGAGGAGATCATCGGGAGTCTGAACGACCGCTTCCGGCTGTTGACCGGAGGTGGACGCATCGCGGTGCGCCGTCAGCAAACCTTGCGCGCCTCGGTGGACTGGTCCCACGCACTGCTCACCGAGCCCGAGCGGGTGCTGTTTCGCAGGCTCGCGCCGTTCATGGGGGGATTCGATCTGGCGGCCGCCAGGGCCGTCGCGGGAGATAATGAGGCCGAGCGCTTTCAGCTGCTCGACCTGCTGACGTTGCTGGTGGACAAATCGTTGGTGGTTGCTGACAACACCGGCGGTCGAACGCGTTATCGGCTGCTGGAAACGGTCCGCCAGTACGCCCTGGAAAAGCTGGGCGAGTCCGGTGAGGCCGACGCCATTCGTGGACGTCACCGCGACTACTACACAGCAATGGCCGCGCTGCTGGACGCGCCGGCCGCCACCGGACACCAGCTGCGTGTCGAGCAAACGGCATCCGAGCTCGACAACCTCCGCGCCGCCTTCGCCTGGAGCCGGGAGACCTGTGACATCGAATTGGCGTTGCAGCTCGCGTCGTCGCTGCAGCCGCTGTGGCTGACCCGTGGCCGGCTGCGTGAAGGAATGAGTTGGATCGATGAGGCGCTGGCCGAACGGGACTCGGTGGACCGCGAGGTGGCGCCGGCGGTGCTGGCGCGGGCGCTGGCCGATGCGGCCCTGTTCGACGGCTGGCTTGGTCTGCCCGCGCGGATGGAGCAGGCCACCGAAGCCCTCGCGATCGCCCGCCAACTCGACGACCCGGCCCTGTTGGTCCGTGCCCTCACTGGCTGCGTTGGTACGGCGGCCGCCTTGAACCCCGAACAGGCGGAAACATACTTCGCTGAGGCCATCGAATTGGCGCGCGCCCTAGGCGACAAATGGCGACTGAGCCAGTTGCTCGGCTTCCGGGCCTACGCGGCTGCCATGGCCGGCGGCTCGATCGCGGAGCACGCGGCCGCCGAAGGGCGCGACCTCGCCGACGCGATCGGTGACCGAGTCGCCTCGGGTCAGTGCCGCCTGTACGGTATCGCCGGTGGCCGGGCGATGCGGGGCGACCTCGAAGGCGCCGAGGATGAAGTACGGGACGTACTCGCCGACGCCGATGCGGCCGGAGACCTGTTTACCAGGTTCAATGCCCTGATAGCGCAAAGCTTTGTGCTGGGGTGGCACGGCAAGTCGGCTGCGGCGCTGGCCGCCGCCGAGATTGCGATCGAGTCTGCCGTAGAGCTCGGTGCGTCCATCGAAGGACTCGGCTATCTCGCGTTGGGTGCCGCACACCTAGCCGCGGGAGACGCCGCGGCCGCCAAGGATGCTCTCGCCAAGGCCTACGGCCGCATACCGGACGCCGGGTTTTCGTCGACGAACCTGATGTGGAGAGCAGACGCCGAGCGCGCGACCGGCGATAACGTGGCGGCCCGGCTGTGGGCCGATCAAGGGGTGTCGGTAACCCCAGGATATTTTCGGATGCTCGCGCTGAATGCTCGTGTCCGCGTTGCACGTTCCGAAGGTCATCCGGAAGCCATCGAAGCGGCCGAGCGGGACGCGCACGAAGCGCTGGCGTGCGCGGCTGAGACCGGGGCACAGCTGGGCGTGCCCGACGTTTTCGACGGTCTTGCCGCGCTGGCCGCCCAGGCCGCGAGTTATACGGAAGCGGCTCGACTCCTCGGTGCGGCGCAGGGTATCCGGCAGCGTACCGGTGAAGTGCGGTATGCAATTCACCAAGCCGATTACGAAGCGTCGATTTCCGCAGTGCGAGATGCGATGGGCCAGAACGACTTCGATGTGGCATTCGGTGAGGGTGCGGCGCTGTCTATTTCGGAAGCGATCGCGTATGCACAGCGTGGCCGCGGCGAACGCAAACGCCCGTCCGCCGGCTGGGCCTCGCTCACGCCGGCCGAACACGACGTCGTCCGATTGGTCAGTGAGGGCTTGGCCAATAAGGAAATTGCCGCAAAGCTCTTCATCTCACCGCGCACCGTCGAGACCCATCTCAGCCATGTCTACACCAAGCTAGGTCTGACTTCGCGCGTCCAACTCGCCAAGCAGGCGACGGAGCGCCAAGGCTGATCGCGGTGGTTCAGGTGGTACCACGGTCGTACCGGTATACGGGGTTTCCACGATGTTTCTCGCGCCTGACATCCAGATGCTGGTTAGCATGACCGAAACGCATCCACGCGTGGACACACCGCCGGTGAACTGGGGTGATTTGGGTGTGAGCGGCCTGCCGACCGGAACGGTGACC
>NZ_LZKQ01000173.1 GCF_001668675.1 Mycobacterium asiaticum
GGGGCAGCGGCGGCAGTTCCAGCGGCGCCGGTATCAACGGCACCGGTGGAGCCGGGCCCATACCTCCGGCACCGCCGTTGCCGGTCAGCCAGCCGCCGTTGCCGCCCGCCCCGCCGGTCCCGCCGAGGCCACCCGTGGCGACCGGCGCCTGTGCCGCGCCGCCCTGCCCGCCGCTGCCGCCGTCACCGAACAACCAGGCGTTGCCGCCCGCGCCGCCGACTCCGCCGTTACCGGTCGTCGTCGTGATGCCGCCCGCCCCGCCGGCGCCCGCGTTTCCGGCCAACAGGCCGCCCCAACCGCCGGCGCCGCCGTTGCCGCCGCCGTTGGCGCCCAGGCCGCCGGCACCGCCGATCCCGCCGGCGCCCAACAGGATCGCCTGCCCGCCGGCGCCGCCCAGACCCCCGATGCCGGCAACGGCGTCACCGCCCGCTCCCCCGACCCCACCGTTGCCGAACAGCCAGCCGCCGTTCCCGCCGGTGCCGCCGACCGCTCCGGCAGCCCCGGCGCCGCCGGTCCCACCGTTACCGAAAAGCCCTGCGGCGCCGCCCATTCCACCAGCGGGATGGGCGCCGCCGCCGGATCCGCCGGCCCCGCCGTTGCCGAACAGCAGACCGCCGGCACCGCCGTCCGCGCCGGTGCCCGCCGCCCCGTCGGCGCCGTTGCCGATCAGCGGGCGCCCCAACAGCAGTTGGGTCGGCAGGTTGATCAGGTTGAGCAGGTCATTGATCGGCCCCGGCAGGGCCGCCGCACTGGCGACCTCGGCACCGGCATATGCCGCCGCACCTGCGGTGAGAGCGCGCACGAATTGGGCGTGCAAGGCTTCGGCTTGGGCCCCGAGTGATTGGTAGAGCTGACCGTGCCGGCCGAACAACGCGGCGACGGCGGCGGACACTTCGTCGGCGCCGGCGGCCAGCAGTTCAGTGGTGGGGGCCGCGGCAATCGCGTTGGCCGCGTTGACCGCCGAACCGATTGCCGCCAAATCCGCTGCGGCAGCTGCCATCCACTCGGGCGTCACAGCCACGAACGACATCGTGCACCTCCCGGCTTGCCGGATGTGCGGACAGAGTAGCTCTAGTCGGCGCCTAGATCGGGGATTTGGCGGGGTCGAGCACGTGGATCTCGCCGGTGCTGCCGTCCACCTCGATCAGCGCTCCCGGCGGCAGCGAGCGGGTGGCGCCCTGAACGTCGACCACACACGGGAATCCGAATTCGCGGGCCACCACCGCCGCATGCGACATGGGTCCGCCGAGTTCGGTGACCACCGCGGCGGCATAGCAGAACGCGGCGGTGTAGCCGACGTCGGTGACCTCGGCCACCAGGATCTCGCCGGGTTGCAGGTCGTCGATGGTCTCGGGTCGCACGATCCGCACCCGGCCGCGTACCTTGCCGCCGCAGACACCGACACCGTGCAGGGTGTCACCGCCGGCCAGGGCCGGCGGCGCCGCCACGGTCGGCTCCCAGGACCCACTGAACACGGTGGGCGGAACGACACCGACCAGGCGGCGCTGCTCGGCGCGGCGCCGGGCTACCAACTCGGCGACGTTGGGCGGCAACGCATCCAGTTCGTCGACCAGAAGATAGAAGACGTCGTCGGCGGATTGGAAGACCCCGGATTCGGCCAGCCGGCGGCCATATTCGCGCAGCAGTCCGCGCAGCACCCAGATCGCCCGCACCATCCGGTCCCGCCGGACTTCCCGGTCCCGCAACTGCCGGGCCGCCAGCAGCGCAACGGGCTTGGCGCGCAATGGGATCCGTGCGTGCCGGGGCTGCGGCGCGGGCGGTGCGCTCAGCGCCTTGGTGACCATGCGGACCAACAGCTCGGGGTCATCGGCGTAGCTGGTCGACAGCATCTCGACCTCCGCCGGACCGCGGTGTCCCATCAGGTCCAGCTCGGCGAACACCGCGGCGTGGAACTCGGGCGCCTCCACCGCCAGCTTGCCCAGCCGCTCCCCCGGTTCGGCCAGCACCCGGATCACTGTGGGATCGCGTCGCGCGGCGGTCACCAGCCGCTGCACCGCTTCCACCGAGCGCGCGCTGACCAGTTGGGGTCCGGCCGCCGGTGCGGTCTCGCGCCCGCACAGCCCACGCAGCAGCACGTTGAAAGCGGCGCAGAGCATGAACGATCCGGAGGCCAGCAGCCAGCCGTGTACGACGTGATCGCGGGCCAACAGGATCAGGCTGAGCAGCCGGCGGTCGTCCAGCCGGGTGACGTCGCCGCCGACCAGTTGCTCCAGCCGGTCGATGTCGGCCAGGTAGTCGTCGGTGTCCAGCGGTGAGCCCGCGCTCAGGCCGACCAGGTTGACCCCGAATACGCCGATGTTACGGACAGTGCGTAATTGCCTGCGGACCGGATTGGTTTCCGACGGTGGCCGTTCGGCACCGAAGATCGGCAGCGAGGCCATGCTGGGCCCGAAAAACCCGCTGTTGCTCACGATGGTCGCGGGCTTGGCGAACGGCACCGTCTGGGCCATGAAATGCGCCGAGGTGATCGCCCCGTAGAGCCGGTGTGCGAACACGGCGACGGTGCGCATCGCGATTTCCTTTTGCACGATCCCGCCCGGACGCAGCCGCTCGGCGATGCCGACGCCGCCCGCGCGCAGGCCGCGCACGGTGACCGATGCCGACGACGGCGAGAACGGGCCGGGCAGCGCCTCGGAAAGGTTGGTCGCCAGGAAGGTCGGGAACCGGGGGTCGATGGGGGTGTCGAATTCTCCGTTGACGCCCTGCGGCCCGGCCAGTTTGGGCACCACTCCGTCGTCGGCGGGGGCGTCCACCGCCGGCAGGTCCTGGATGGGCGCCAGCCGCCACGGCAGCGCCAGCACCCGTTTGCCCAGCGAAACCCGTCCGCGCACCGCCAACGCGAAGTCTTCCAGGCATTCCTCGGCCGTCCACGCGGGCGTGAAGCCCCACTGGTCACGCAGGCGGGTGGTGTCCATCAGGGCGACATCCGGCAACGTCGAGCGGCGTCCCAGCGCGGCGAGCCCGGGCAGCAGCGGGCGGCCCAGCGCCGCCGCGAGCTGCCGCAGCGTCGGCGTTCCATCGGCGGCGAGATTGATTGCGCCGCTGTTGATTTCGGGTTGGACGATAGCCGCGGTGAACAGGCGCAGCGCGTCGTCGGTGTGGACCACCTGCACGTGGCGGTCGGCGGAGTCCGCGCGCAGCACCGGCCGGGCCAGCAGCCGGCGCAGCTCGTTGTCGACGCCCCGTCCCAGCACCAGGGGGAAGCGGATCGCCACCCACGGCAGTCCGGACTGAGCGAGCATCTCCTCGACCCGCGCCCGCAGCCGCCCCTCGGGCGTTGCCGGGCGCATCGGGTCCTGCTCGCTCGCGGGCTCTGTTCCGCCGCCGTAGACGTGCGCCGATGACGCGAACACGATGCGCGGGTTGCCCGACTCCTTCGCCGCAGCCAGCAGGTTCGCGGCCCCGGTCAGGTTGGCATGACCGTGGTCCCTGCGCGCCCAGGCGCAATGGGCGACCACGTCCGCCCCGGTGACGGCGCGCCGGACCGCAGCGGCATCACGGATATCGCCGGCGACGAAGTCGGCTGTGCTGGGCCAACTTTCGGGCCGGTGACGGCCGAGGCCGGTGACTTCGTGTCCCTGGCTGAGCAGTCGGGCGACCAGGCCGCGGCCGAGCACGCCGCCGGCACCGGTGACCGCGACCCTCACTGGTTACTCACCGCACGCACTCACTCATCGTCGTTCAGGAATGCCGCGTTGACCAGGTCGTCGAGGTCCATGTCCGCGATTTCCTTGGCGTCGGATCCGGACTGCGACGCCGCATGGGCACCTTTGAGATCGCCGTCCTTCTCGTTGGCCAACGCCAGCAGCACGTCCAGCACGCCGGCCTGCCGCAGCCGCTTGACCGGGATGGACGCGACGACGCGCCGCAGTTCCTCTTCGCCGGGGGCCGCGGGCTGTGCCGCCGGGCGCTCGGCGCCGACAAGCTCCTGGTGGAAGTAGCCAGCCAGCGCCGCCGAGTTGGGGTAGTCGAAGATCAGCGTCGGCGACAGCGCCAGCCCGGTGGCGGCTTTGAGCCGGTTGCGCATCTCGACGGCGGTCAGCGAGTCGAAGCCCAGCTCCTGGAACGCCCGGTCGGGGTCGATCGCTTCGGGCGTGGTGTTGCCCAGCACCGTGGCGATGTGGGAGCGCACCAGATCCAGCAGGATCGCCTGCTGCTCGTCCTCGGGCAGACCGTCGAGGCGTTGCAGCAGCGCCGACTTCGATTTGGCCGCGGCCAGCGAATCGTCCACCTGACGCCGCGCCGGTGCGTTGATCAGGTCGACGAACATCGGCGGCAAGGTTCCGGCGTCGAACTTCGCCCGCAGGGCGACCAGGTCGATGTGCGCGGGCAGCAGGAACGGCTCGTCGACGATCAGCGCGGTGTCGAGCAGCTCCAGCGCCTCCTCCGAGGACATCGCCACGATGCCGTCGCGGGCGAACCTTGCGAGGTCGGCCGCGGCCAGTCCTTCGGTCATGTTGCTGGCCTGATCCCAGAGTCCCCAGCCCAGCGAGATGGCCGGCAGACCCT
>NZ_LZKQ01000174.1 GCF_001668675.1 Mycobacterium asiaticum
GCAGAGCCAGCTGCAGGTTCAGCAACGCGTTGTTCAGGCTGACGGCCAGGTTAACCGCGGTGGAGTTCAGGGACGCCAGCAGAGACCCGCCGGTCTGAGCGAGCCCGGCGAGCGCGGTCTCGATACCGGCCACCAGCGGACCACCGGTCTGGACGAATCCGGAAAGACCGGTACCGAGGCTGGCGCCGAAGGCGTCGGTGAAGACTTCGGTGACTTGAGTGACCGCGTTGGCCCAGATGCTCGCGAGGGCCATACCGGTCTGGCTGCTTCCTGCCAGCGCGGCCGCGAGGTTAGCCGTCACGGCCGCACCGGTTTGACCGAGAC
Organism: Mycobacterium asiaticum; assembly: GCF_001668675.1. Taxonomy (GTDB): domain Bacteria; phylum Actinomycetota; class Actinomycetes; order Mycobacteriales; family Mycobacteriaceae; genus Mycobacterium; species Mycobacterium asiaticum_D. Next base: position 325 of record NZ_LZKQ01000174.1, read on the forward strand.
CCGACAAGCTCGAGGCCAGGCCTGCCGAGAGAGCCTCACCAGCGTCCACCAGGCCATTCAGCGAACCCGACAGCGCTGCACCCAGTTCGGCGCCGATGTTGGCGCTGAGGTTCGCCGACACGGATGCGTTGAGGTTGGCCAGTGCAGCATTGAGAGCGGCGCTGAGACCGTTGATGCCACCGCTGAAGGATCCACCCAGCGCTGCACCGAGGTTGGCGGCCAGATCTCCGCCCGTGGCGACCAAGGCGTTGAACCCGGTTTGCAGAGCACCCAGACCGCCGTTGAAGGCCGCGGTCAGAGTAGGTAGACCGCCGCTGAAGGCTGCGGTCAGGGCGGCATTGAGGCTGTTCAACCCGGTCCCAAAAGCACCGGTGA
>NZ_LZKQ01000175.1 GCF_001668675.1 Mycobacterium asiaticum
GATGTCGGTGACGGTGACGGTGAGGCCGGCCAGCCGGTCCGGCGGGGCATCGCGAAGCCCTTGCATCAGCGCGGCGGCCTCGTCGGCATCGGCGACCCGGCGGGGCACCGCGGCCACCTCGTGCACGCCGTGCCGACGGGCGAGGTCATCCAGCACGTCGGACACCGGGCGGCCCCGCAGCGAGGCCACCAGATCGCAGCACAGCACCGCCGCGCTGATGCCGTCCTTGTCGCGCACGGCGGGCGGGTCGACGCAGTGGCCGATCGCCTCCTCGTAGGCATAGACCAACGTGCCGGGTCGGTCCGCGTCGGCGCGGGCCAACCACTTGAAGCCGGTCAGCGTCTCGACGTGGGTTGCGCCGTGGTGTTTGGCGATCGACGCGAGCATCCGGGAGGACACCACCGTGCTCGCCACCGTCCGAGGCCCCGCGGCGGGCCGGGAAAGGATGTAATCGCCCAGCAGCCAACCGGTTTCGTCGCCGGAGAGCATGCGCCAGCCGGTCCGGTCGGGGATCCCGACCGCGCATCGGTCGGCGTCGGGGTCCAGCGCGATCGCCACGTCGGCCCCGGCGTCGGCGGCCAGCGTGAGCAGCGCGTCGGTGGCGCCGGGCTCCTCGGGGTTGGGGAACACGACGGTGGGGAAGTCGGGGTCGGGTGCGAATTGGGTGGGGACGGTGTGCACGTCGTCGAACCCGGCCCGCCGCCGCGCCTCGACGGCCAGCGCGCCGCCGACCCCGTGCATCGGCGTCAGGGCCACCCGCACCGCGC
>NZ_LZKQ01000176.1 GCF_001668675.1 Mycobacterium asiaticum
CGGAGCCGCGGCCACGCTGGTGACGGGCAATGCGGTCGAGGCCAGCCGGATCGCCGGGGTGGCGCTGGCCCAGCTCGGTGGCACCGACAACCCCCCGACCTTCGGCGCCGCACCTAGGGTCCCCGATGCGGGGGCGATCGATCCGATGCGACTTGCCGGCCCCGACGAAAGTCCGCCCCCCAGTGCCGATTTGGGCAGCTGAGTAGCCCAGGGCGCGTAGATGAAGAAGTTCTTCCACTGCGAGATGCCCATACCGGTGGTGCTGTTGACGACGTTGGTCCAGGTGCCCTGGCTACCGATCCCGGAAATGCTGGAATACAGCGTCTCCCACAGCGGTGCTATCTCCGAGTTTCCGGTGACCGTGGCGATCAACTTCTCCCAGAACTGCGCGTAATCGCTGGAAAGGTTGGTGAGGAAGGTCTCGATCTGTTGGATCCACGACGGCAACACCGTAGCCGCCGCGGTTGCCTGGGCCGCCTCCCCGGTGCCGTTGGTGGTGGGCGGTGGCTGCGTGAAGGGGGCCAACTCCCCCGCGGCCGCCGACGCGCTGGCGTAAGCGAACATCGCCGCCACATCCTGGGCCCACATCTGCCAGTACTGGGCTTCGGTCGCCGCGATGGCGGCGCCGTTCTGCCCAAACAGGTTGGAGGCGACCAGCGCTTGCAACTGGGTGCGGTTGGCCAAGACCACTGCGGGCGGCACGACGGCCGCATACGCGGCCTCGAATGCGCCGGCGGCAGCGAGGGCTTGCGAAGCGGCCTGCTCCGCTTGGACCGCAGTGCCCGACAGCCACGTCACATAGGGCGCGACGGCCGCCCCCATGAACGCCGCCGAGGGACCCACCCAAGATTCGGTCAGCTCCGCGATCACCGTGCCGTAGTCGAACGCGGTGGAGTGCAACTCACTGGCCAGCCGCTGCCAAGCCGCCGCGGCGGCCAGCATCGACTCTGCGCCGGGGCCCGAATAGATCTGAGTCGAGATCAGCTCGGGTGGCAATGCCGCGAAATCGACGAAAACCATCGCTGCTCTCCTTATTTCGCGTTCGGCGGTATGACGATGACGGTGGAACTGGTGGCTATGTCGTCGACGGCCACGGCGCCGGGCACTCGGACGACAGATCCGAGGACGCTGCGAGTGGTGCTCCCGCCGACGGCACGCCCGGCCAGACTCGACAGCGCCGTCTGACCGAAGGTGCCCTGCGAAGCCGCCATCGCGGGGCCGGCGTCGATGACCGTCTCCGGTAGCTCGGACGCAATGGTCCGGACGGCCGGCACGGCCGATGCCCAATTCGCCGGCACCGACAGCGACCCGATCGCGCTTGCTTGACCGGCCGCTGCCGATACCGCCCCCGGCCCTGCGGCTTGCAGCGCGGAGAAGCCGCCGCTCAGCAGATCGCCGCGCAGCAGCGGCGCCAAAGCCCCCGTGAGCGGCTTCGGGTGCAGCAAGGGGCCGATACCTTGAATGCCGGTTCCCAGGGCCGGGATGCTGATGCTCACCTGCCACCAGTTCTTCACCAATCCGGCAAACCCGAGGGGGGTGTACGGCCCGGCGATCAGGTTGTTCAGGACGGCGTTGAAGGTTTTCAAGATCGACGTGATATCCGACAGCGGCGTTGCCGTGGCTGCGGCCAATCCTCCCGTGCTCGATGCCAGGCTTTGCAACGCCGCCGGCGTCTGTGAGATCAGCTGTGGCAGCAGTGTCTGTGCATCCGCAGAGGCAGATTCGGCGGCCGCGGCGGCCGCGGCCGACTGCTGGGCCTGGGCGTTACTGTCTGTGGTTTTCGGCGGCGAGGTGAAGGCGGTCAACTGCGTTGCCGCCGCCGAAGCGCCGGCGTACCCGTACATGGCCCCGGCATCTTGGGCCCACATCTCGGCGTACTCCGCCTCGGTGGCCGCGATCGACGGGGTGTTCTGACCCAAGATGTTGGTAGCGATCAACGAGGCCAGCACGGCCCGATTGGTGGCGATGACCGGCGGTGGCACCGTGGCCGCATAGACGGCATCGAAGGCGCCCGCGGCGGACCGGGCTTGAAAAGCCGCTTGTTCCGCTTGCGCTGCGGTTCCGCCGAGCCACGCGATGTACGGTGCTACCGCGTCGACCATCGAGGTGGACGAGGGTCCATGCCAGCCGATGCTGGCGAGTTGCGCGATTGCGGACGCGTAATACGCAGCGGCCGAATGCAATTCGGTGGCCAGGCCATCCCAGGCTGCCGCAGCGGCCAGCAACGGCGCCGAACCCGGTCCGGCGTAGATTCGGCCCGAGTTGATCTCCGGCGGTAACGCTCCGAAATCCATTCTCTTCCTCCGCCCGGGTTCGACTATCGCCACCGGCAACGCGCCTCTATTTGCTGATGGACTACTGCAGAAATTGGAGAGTGTTTTGTTTTCCCGGTTCACCGGGTGCGGTCATGATTGCCTTGAGTTCGACTGGGGTCAAACGCGATCTGCGCGCATTAAGCCTCGACCGCCGCGCGCTTTTTCGATTCACCGGGCGAATACAGCTCATGACTGGTTCGAGTCCTTTGGCGAATTTCCGAACATGTTGTCGGCACCGGGCAAACAGAGATCGCGACTACCCGCTTTTGCTGACCGTCGGTGGGCGGACCGTTGGGCGAACCGTGTCATCCCCTGTCCAAGACACCTGTCGGCGACCCGGCCCACCACGTCGTCGGCCAATCGGCATGCGAAAACATCGCTTGTCGGGCGCCAGTGTTGACGACTGATCCCGATTCGCGGCCGGCGACCGCACGAGGGCGCGCCCACCCGATCGGGTCGCCGAAGATAGCCGAACACGGCACCTTGACAAACCAGAACGGCTGGCCGCAAAAAGTTCGCGGTGGCGCTTTGAGACTGCGTCATTACCTTGGAAAATAAGGAACGCCATTCCTCAGTAAGCAAGCGACAAACTTAAAACCACGGCGAACAAAAACAACGACAGTGCGGACGGTATACGCCGCGCCGGTCACCGCATGGAAGGCGGAGACAAAGGCGCATGGCGGATGCTGGGTAAATGCCCGCACGTCAGGGCGGACCGCCAGTCGGTTCCCAGCGTATCCCCACCAAACCCGAAGGGAAGTTGCGGCGCAAATGATGCGTCGCCATTCTGCATGAGCACAGTGAGATGGATCACAAACATGTTCTGTCCTAGTAGATTTCGCGCAAGCTGTCCGAAATATCAGCAGGAGCAGCAGGTTTTGTGACTTTGACTACCGGACGCTGATGCGTGGTCGTTGCCTGATGCCAATTTTACATCCTGCGTACCGCAACCAAGCTGAGACCAAACATGCTCTGCGAGATAGCTTTTCGCTTGGAAACAGGCGCACGCCCGCGCGCGATACCCATGGTAACCACCAGTCGCGTAGGGCAACGACATCTCGTTTGCTGGAGGCATTTCCTGTCGTAACATACGCGCCTCTAACCCGTGTCGACCCAAATCCGTTCCGATCTAGTTGATTTCAATGCTTACACTCCCCGGTGGTCACGGTGGCCTGATGAGGGGAAGAAAATGTCGGCGTTGATTGTGCAGCCTGATCTGGTGGCGACGGCAGCGGGGAATTTGACGAGCATTCGATCCACGCTCAACGAGGCAGTTGCTGCCGCGCAGCGCAGTACGACCGCACTGGTTCCCGCCGCCCAGGACGAGGTGTCCAACGCGGTTGCGTTGCTATTCGGTGATTTCGGTCGGCAATACCAGCTACTTTCGCTGCAGGCCAGGCAATTTCACGACCAGTTCGTGAGCTCGCTGAGCTCCGGCGCCCAAGCCTATCTAAGTGCTGAGGCCGCCGCCGAACAGGCTCTATCGAACGCCGCGACACCGTATGAAGGATTGGTCGCGAACACGGTCACCAATCTGCAAACCATCGGCGGCACCTTTGTCGGCGAAACGGCGCCCGCCTTCCTGCAGACGATCAACAGCCAAGTTTTCAATCCCGCCATCCCCTCGGCGATCCTGCAGGCCGCGACGGGAGATCCCTTGCCGTTGCTGGCCCTCACGGGACAGTTCGCGCAGGGCTACGCGAACCAAGTCCAGGCGATTACCGTGCAGCCATCTCTGGTTCCGCTCACCACGCCTGGACCCAACCTGCCGTTGGCACTGACACTTCCGCCGCAGGACATCCTTGCTTTCGATGCATTCGGACCGCCGGTCAACGCGTTGAGCGCAACTGCCCAAAGTGGCACCGCATTCGTCAGCGCGATCCAAGCAGGGAACCCGGTTGCCGCGGCCACCGCCCTCATCGACGCCCCCGCCAACGTCACAAACGCCTTTCTGAATGGCAGCGAGACATTGGCAATTGGGCCGGGAACACTCACCGTGGTGGGCGGCTTGACCGGCTCGGCCACGCTGAACATTCCGTTTTCCGGGCTGCTGGATCCCCTGCAGCCCTTCAACGTGACAGGTCAGCTGGTCGGCAATCCGACGGTACAAACGGTCACTATCACCGGCGCGCCTGTCGGTGGGCTGGTCGCGGGACTGTTGGATACACCCTCACTGCTCGAAGGGCTGGCAGACGGCTGACCACCCGCGCGGCGGGAGCTCAAACCGCTAGAGGTGGCTCACCACGAAGTCGGCGGCTCGGCCGGTCATGCCGTTCACTCCGTAGGAGGCATGCGCCGCGGGGTCGTTGCCGGTGCCGCAGATCCCGTCGCCCGGTGCGCACAGTTGCACCGTTTTGGGCTGATAGGCGGCGCCGATGGTGATCGGCGGCGCATTGAGGTGGCTCAAGAACTGCCGGGATGGTGTGCCGAACAGTGCTACCGCGGCGATGTGGTTGGCGACGTCGGGCGCCAGGGGCTGCGGAACGGACGCGACGGGCACGCCGTCGGGCACGGCGGCCGAAGTCACGTAACCGGCGACCGCCGCGCCCTGGGAGAATCCGCCCAGAATCTCGCGAGTGCGCGGGCAGGAACCGGCCATCGACTGGATGTGCGAGCTGGCGTCCCGAATCCCGTCGACAACCGTCTTCGGGAAGTTGGGGTTGCCGAAGTCATCGCTGGCCGGATAGTTGACCGCGTACACGTTGAAGGAGCGGTTGCCAATCCGGGAACGCACCGCGTCGACGAAGGACCCTCCGATACCGCCCACCCCGGGAGGTTCGTTGGTCCCTCTGGCGAAAACGACCTCGACGTCGGGACACGGCGCGGCCGCTGCGGACGGAAGCGCCAAAAGGGCAGGGACGACTACCCCCGCCGCCACGCCCGCCGCAGCCACGAACCGGCGAAATGATCGTCTCATCACGAAAAACACTGCCTCATCTCAATCTCGGGTGAGCTAGGTGGCGGGCGCAGCCAGAACAGCCGACCCGCACGATTACCGTTTCAGGCGCGGCCGTGGCCCCAGCACTCAACTGCCCACGATACCGAGGGTGACGAGCACGCCACCGACCGCGAGCAGCAGGATGGCAACCTCCAGACGCCGCCGTGATCGGATCCAGGAATTGAGCCTGGCCACCCCTCGCCGCGTCGCTTCGGGTTTCAGGAGGTATCCGAGCAGCGGAATCTCCACGAAGGCGAAGGCCATCACATGGAACGCGACCAGCGCGGCGATCTGAGCCATAGCCGGGGCGCGGGAGGCCAGGATGACCGCCAACGCGGCCAAGTAATCCACGGACGGAAGGCCCGAGCCCAGACCGGCCGCGGCCGCCACCCACAGCGAACGTCCCTCGAACAGCTGTCGCAGCCAGACGATCGGCCGCAGCGAGCCGATCCTGGCAACGACCGCGTTGAGTTGCGGCTGGCGCCTGACCCGGCTCAGCAGGAAGTTTGCGGCCAGGACCGCGCCCACCAACATGGCCAACCCACCGATCATCAGTTGCGCCCGGGGCAGCGTGAGGTAAGTCGAATCGGCGAGCCGTCTGCGGAATACGAACAAGACCACCAGGCCTACCGTCATGCCCATCGCGAAGCCCCCGCAGAGGAACGCCAGCAGTTGCAGCATCGGCCTGGGCCGGTTGAGCAGCAACGCCGTCATGCCGATCCGGAACGGTTCGAGGCTCACCGCGATGGCCATCACCAGGATGGTGATCCACATGGTGGCAGGCTTCTCCGTCTTGTGTGTCGGCACGGATGTCGCCGCGACCGTACCATCGGCGCGCTGCAGGCCCAGCGGTGTCTAACCCCTCGCAGTTCGCTATCCGGTGCGATGATGACAAGGTGGCTGACGGCGAATCACCTGCAACCGGCTCCGAGATTCCTGGGCAGCCGTCAGCTGCCGCCGCACCGGCGGACAACGGTCGGGCCCAGTTGAAAGCCCTACTCGCCAGCTGGCCGACGCACTTCGCCAACGGGCTGTCTCGTCTGGGCGCGGGACTGTCCCTATTGGGCAGATGGCTCGCCCGCCTGGGCAGACGGCTGGCCCGACTGGCCGAACTCAGACCGTCTCCGGTCCAAAAACTCGCCATCCTGGGCGGACTCGCCGGCCTGAGCATCTTCGGCGCTCTCGCCTTCCCGGGCAATCCAATCGGGCAGGCGTGTGTTATTGCGTTTGTTCCTGGCCTCTGCATCACGCTGGGCATCCTCGGAACTCGTTGGTACGCCGGACACGAGCTCAGCCAGAGCCTCGCGAAAGCTACGCAGAACGCGCTCTACGCGACCCTGCACTTGAAGAAGTCGGTTCGCTACGTCGACGACCGCCTCGCCGACGCGCAGCATCACCTGGAAAGCGGCAGCAAAGAGGGGGCACTGATCGAGGTGGTGCGAGCCAAGACCGCGACGGAGTTGTCGCTGGGCACGGCGGAGCAGTCGGTACGCCAGTGGGAGTCGGTAATTGTCAGCGACGCTCCCCCACCGCGAATCATCACGGGCGACGGGCCCGGTGCACTACCGATAGAACGGACGTCGCGAGACGACGACGCCCCGGGATTGATCGCCGGCAGCGTCGCCCGGATCGAAGACGAATACACCCTGATCATCAACCGCGGTTCAGAGCACGGCCTGGCGCCCGACATGGTGTTTGCGGTGATGGCCGACGGCGGAGACGAAATCCTGGACCCGGAAACCGGCGGAGTGATCGGCGAATTGCCGGTCGAGAAACTGCGCGTGAAAGTCGTTGAGGTGCAGCCGAAATTTTCGCGGGCAGTGACGTTCCGGACGTACACACCGGCGAAACTGCAATACCCGGCGTTGACCGGGTTGGCCCGCGCGGGTGGGCAGACCGACGACGCCGGACCGTTTGATTCCATTGACGAGTCGATCACCAAGATGCTGGAAACCGAACTGGGCGAACCCGTTCCGGTGCGGGAGAAGATCGGCAACGCGAAGTCGGCCGGCGACGACACGCCGGTCCGCCCGCAGGTGCGGGTCAACATCGGCGACCGGGTACGGCAGGTCCCCTAACTGTCTTCGGCTCCCGACCACATCACCGGGTAAAGCTGGTGTGCGCGGCGGATGCCCTTGAGTTCGACCTCGCGAGGTGTGTCCAGCGCGATTTCACGCGAGTCCGCAATCTCGTCGCGAATCGACTCGCTGATCAGGATCTCACCCCCATCGGCCTGGCCCGCGACTCGTGCGGCCATCGCGACATTGCGTCCGAACAGATCGTCTCCGCGTCGCACCGAGGTGCCCATGTGCAGGCCGATCCGTACGCGAATGTCGTTGAACCGTTCCGGTTCTGCCTGCAGCGCGCGTTGCACGGCAATGCTGCACAGGACGGCCTTGGTGGGGTCAGGGAAGGCGATCATGAAACCGTCGCCCTGCGTTTTCACCACATGGCCACCGTGACCGTCAACCTGCTTGGCGATCAGCTTGTTGTGGCGTTCCAGCAGTTTCACCCAGCCCCTGTCGCCGAGTTCCTCGTTGAGTTCGGTGGACCCTTCGATGTCGGAGAAGGCGATGACGACGTTGCCGTCCGCTGTCATCCTCGCGAGATCGGGCCGTTCGACTCGGGCCCAGCCGGCGAGGTCCTCGACCGAGTTACGCACGGTGGCGCCAAGCCCCTTGTTGATCAGGGAGTCCGCAGTTCGCCAGACTCTCTTGACCGCGAGCGGAGCCACACCGGGCCGGCGGCGACGACGATGTGGACCTTCCGACCGCAAGCGCGCCAACGCTTTTCGCGCTCCGCTCAGCTGGTGCCGCGAGACGATGAGCACGACACCGGCCGCGATCAGCACGGCGAACTCGGTCAGTGCGATGATCGCCCAAAGAACTGTCGCGCCCACCCGACGATTATGCCGGGACCGCCTCCCGACTGGGAATGTCGGCCGAGGCCGTCAACTGCAGCGCCCCGTCGACCACTTCGTTGTCGCGCAACAGCTTCACATCGGCGTGGTAGCTCATTGACGTCAGCCACGGCTGGTCGGTGCCCTGCCGGGGAAGCTCGTGCACCACGCGCTGGACGTAGCCGGCCGCGAAGTCCATGAAGGGCCGGGTCTGCATGTCCGGGTCGTCGAGGACGGGACGCGCGGTGTCATAGCCGTGCGCATCCATATGGCTGAGCAACCGGCAGAAGTGCTCGCACAGCAGTCCGACCTTGAGCGTCCAGGAGGAGTTGGTGTAACCGATCGCGTACGCGAAGTTCGGCACGTCGGAGAGCATCATCCCCTTATAGGCCACCCGTTCGGGCAGGTTGACCGCTGCGCCGTCGACGGTGAGTGAAATCCCGCCGAACGCCTGCATGTTCAAACCCGTTGCGGTGACGATGATGTCGGCATCGAGTTGGCGACCGGATTCGAGCTCGATGCCGGTCTCGGTGAAGGTGGCGATCCGGTCGGTGACCACCGACGCGCTGCCATTGCTGATCGCCCGGAACAGGTCAGAGTCGGGCACCGCGCACAGCCGCTGATCCCACGGGTTGTACGTCGGGCTGAAGTGCTCGTCGACGGGATAGCCCTCGGGCAGTCGCTTGGCGTTGAGATGGCGGATGATCTTCCGGGCCAACGACGGGTGCTTCTGGCAAAACTGATACACCGCGCGTTGCTGGGCGATGTTCTTGCGGCGGGCCAGCGCATAACCGAGTCTGTCGCCCAGCAGTGCCTTGGCCGCATTGGCGAAGACGTCTTTTGAGGGCACCGGCATGATGTAGGTCGGTGAGCGCTGCAGCATGGTGACGTGCCCGGCCCGTTCGGCCATCGCAGGCACCAGGGTGACGGCGGTGGCGCCGCTGCCGATGATGACGACCTTTTTGCCCGCGTAGTCCAGGTCCTCGGGCCAGTGCTGTGGGTGCACGATCTGACCGGTGAAACGGTCACGTCCCTCAAAGTGCGGCGTGTAGCCCTCGTCGTAGCGGTAGTAGCCGCCGGCGCAGAACAGCCAGTTGGCGCTGATCTGCACCGACTGCCCGACGTCCGTGCGCGCCACGTCGACAACCCACCGCGCGTCCGCGCTCGACCAGGCGGCGCCGCCCACCTTGTGGTGGAACCGGATCTTGGCGTCGATGCCGTTCTCGGCGGCGGTCTCGCGCAGATAGGCCAGGATCTTGTCGGACGTTGCGATGGCGTGGTCGTCGCGCCAGGGCTTGAACTCGTAGCCGAAGGTGTGCAGGTCGGAGTCCGAGCGGATGCCCGGGTAGCGGAACAGGTCCCAGGTGCCGCCGGTGGCACCGCGTGCTTCCAGGATGGCGTAGCTGCGACCCGGGTGCTCCCGCTGCAGGTAGTACGCGGCGCCGATGCCCGAGATTCCGGCGCCGATGATGAGGACGTCGACGTGTTCGACGGTGTCTGCGGACGGGTGGGACATGTCGGTGGCTCCTGATCGGCGGGATGCGATGGGTTAATGGTCGCCGGACCGGCACCACCAACCAAGTGCATTTCTTCTCAATCCACCAGCGGCGGTGGTGCATTTTGCACCAGCACTTTACTGTGGCTAAATGCCGTGGAAACGTCCGTCCGAGCCGGTCAGGGAGCTGATTCGGCAGTGCGCGCAGATCACTGTCAACCCGCGCGCCGAGTGGCTCGAGGAACTCGATGCGGAGGTCCTGGCGGCGAGCCCCCAAATAGCCGCCGACCCCGAGCTGGCCGCGGCGGTCAGCCGGAGCAACCGGGCCAACATGTATTTCTGGGGAGCCGCGAACGTGCGCGACCCCGGGGCGCCGGTGCCGCCGAACACCGGTCCGGAACCGATGAACATCGCCCGCGAAGTCGCCCGCCGCGGGTTGACCGCGTTCACCCTCGACGCCTATCGCGTCGGCGAAGCGGTGGCCTGGCGCCGGCTGATGGAGATTGCCTTCGAGCTGACGTCCGATCCCGCGGAACTTCACGAGCTGCTCGACGTTTGCTCCCGCTCGATCAGCGCATACATCGATGCCACCCTGGCGGGCATCGCCGCCCAGATCGATCAGGAGCTCGACGACCTCACCCGCGGGACCCATGCCGAGCGGCGGGAGACCGTCGCGCTGATCCTCGACGGCGCCCCCATCACGCGCAAGCGGGCCGAGGCGCGACTCGGGTACGCATTGACCGGCCCGCACACCGCAGCCGTCATCTGGAGCGACGACCCAGGCGCCGACATGGCCCGGCTGGATGCGGCCGCCGAGGCGCTCGGGCATGCCGCGCGGGTACGACCGCTGACGGTCCTCGCCAGCACCGCCACCCGATGGGTATGGATCCCGAGTGGGTCGATCGATATTGCGCTGCTGCGTGATTCGATCGCTGGGATGCCCGATGTCCGCGTTGCGATCGGGCCGACTGTCCATGGGATTGACGGATTCCGGCGCAGTCACTTCGATGCGATCACCACCCAGCGGATGATGGCTCGCCTGCACTCGCCGCAACGCATCGCTCAGTTCGCCGACGTCGAGCTGGTCGCCCTGCTCACCGCGGACACCGACCGCGCCGGCGAATTCGTGCGCCACACTCTCGGTGACCTCGAGTCGGCGGGTAGTGAACTACAGGAATACGTCCGGATCTTCATCGACGAGCAGTGCAATGCCTCGCGCGCCGCTGCGCGGCTGTATACCCATCGCAACACGCTGCTGCGCCGGCTCGCGCGGGCGGACGAACTGCTACCGCGCCCACTGGCCGAGAACAGCGTCAACGTGGCCGTGGCGTTGGATGTGCTGCGCTGGCGCGGACGGTAGCGGCAGGCCCCAGCGGATTTTGGCGAATCCCGCACGGCGACGCTGTCAACCGGTTACTGTCGGGTCTCCGGGTGGGACCCGTTGACTTTCCAGGATCAATCTTCACAGGTGGGACAATGCGCGTTCGGCTTTTTGCTGCGGTAGTGGCGATTTCGGGAGGGACGTTGCTCGCGGCGCCCGCGATCAGTGCGGGCGGATCGACGACCGTTCTCGGCAGTTGCAGCCACGGTTATTACGAGAACTCGGATGGGCAGTGCATCGCTTCGCCGTCGGCGGGCGGCGGGTCCGAGGGCGCCACGGCCATCTGTCGCGACGGCGAATACTCATACAGCAAGCACCGCTCCGGAACCTGCTCGGGCCACGGCGGCGTCAAGCAGTGGCTCACGAGCTGACCTCGACAGAACGCTAGGCGGAGGCTAGCCGGGGGCCCGACGCAGCATCGCTTCGGCGTGCCGCAACACCGGGGAGTCGACCATCTGGCCTTCGAACGCAAACACGCCGCGCTCGGTCTTAGCCGCCTCCAAAACCCTTCGCGCCCAATCCAGTTTCTCGTCACTGGGCCGATAGGCGTTGCGCACCACGGGAACTTGGCTGGGGTGGATGCACACGGTCACGTCGAAGCCCACCGCCACGCCGTCGAGGGCCTCCTCCCGCAAGCCGTCGAGATCCTTGATGTCCAGGTGCACCGCATCCAGCGCCAAACGGCCGAATGCCGACGCCGCCAGCAGCGCAGTCGACCGGACGTGGCGTGCGACGTCCCGATAGGTGCCGTCGGGCCGTCTACTGGAGCTGCCACCCAGGGTCGCAACCAAATCCTCAGCGCCCCACATCATTCCGATGGTGCCTTCGGCCGCCGCGATCTCGGTGGCGAAGATCGCGCCGCGCGGTGTCTCCAGCAGCGCGATGACATCGCGGGGCGCCAGCGCGTCCACCTGGGCCGCCGACTCGGTCTTGGGCAGCATCACCGTGGTGTAGGCGGTCTCGGCCAGGGCCTGCAGGTCGAGCGCCTGGTCTTCGGTGCCGGCCGCGTTGATCCGGACCACGGTGCGTTGCGGGTCAAGCGGGGTGTCGCGCAATGCGACGCGCGCGGCGGCCCGCTCCGCCGCCGCTACCCCGTCCTCCAGGTCCAGGATCACCACGTCGGCGGCCGCCGCTGCCTTCGCGAACCGCTCGGGACGGTCGGCCGGGCAGAACAGCCAAGCGGGGCCGGCGTCGCGCAAAGTCATTGCGGCTCCCCATCATTGGGCCGCTTCTGCACCAGCGTCGTGCGCACGGCACGCGCGACCACGTCGCCGTGCTGGTTGCGTCCCGTGTGCTCCAGCGTGACGATGCCTTCGCCCGGACGACTTTTCGACTCCCGCTTGCCGGTACACACCGTCTCGGCATAGAGGGTGTCACCGTGGAAGACCGGCTTGGGAAAGGACACCTCGGAGAACCCGAGGTTGGCCACAATGGTGCCCAGAGTTAATTGCGACACCGACAATCCCACCAGGGTCGACAGGGTGAACATGGAGTTCACCAAGCGCTCGCCGCCGAAGCCGGGTTGATCGGCGGCCCACGCCGCGTCCAGATGCAGGGACTGGGTATTCATGGTCAGCGTGGTGAACAGCACGTTGTCGGCCTCGGTGACGGTTCGGCCGGGCCGGTGCAGGTAGGTGGTCCCGATCTCGAACTCCTCAAACCACAAACCGCGCTGGACAACGGATTTGGCATCGCTCATGACAGCCCCAGCGATCGCGCGATGAGCATGAGCTGCACCTCGGTGGTGCCCTCCCCGATCTCGAGGATCTTGCTGTCCCGGTAGTGGCGCGCCACCGGATACTCGTTCATGAAGCCGTAGCCACCGTGGATCTGCGTGGCGTCCCGGGCGTTGTCCATGGCCGCCTCGGAAGAGACCATCTTGGCGATCGCCGCCTCCTTCTTGAAAGGCTGGCCGGCAAGCATTTTCGCGGCCGCGTCGTAGTAGGCCGTGCGGGCGACGTGGGCCCGCGCTTCCATCCGCGCGATCTTGAAGCTGATCGCCTGATACGAACCGATCGGCTGGCCGAACGACTGGCGCTCGTTGGCGTACTTGACGCTCTCGTCGACACAGCCCTGCGCCACCCCGGTGGCCAGCGCGGCGATTGCGATGCGGCCTTCATCCAGGATGGACAGGAAGTTCGCGTAACCCTTTCCCCGCACGCCGAGCAGATTCTCCACCGGCACCCGTGCGTCGTCGAAGGACAGCGGGTGGGTGTCCGAGGCGTTCCAGCCGACCTTGTTGTAGACCGGTTCGACGGTGAAGCCCGGTGTGCCGTTGGGCACGATGATCGTCGAGATTTCTTTCTTGCCGTCGGCCAGGCTGCCGGTCACCGCGGTGATGGTGACCAATGAAGTGATGTCGGTACCCGAGTTGGTGATGAACTGCTTGCTGCCGTTGATGATCCACTCGTCGCCGTCGAGACGGGCGGTCGTGCGGGTGCCCCCCGCATCGGATCCGGCGCCGGGTTCGGTAAGTCCGAACCCGGCCAGCGCGCGGCCAGCGATCAGGTCCGGCAGCCACTTCTGCTTCTGTTCCTCGCTGCCGAAGCGGAAAATCGGCATCGCACCCAGCCCGACACCGGCTTCCAGAGTGATGGCTACCGACTGATCGACCTTACCCAGTTCCTCCAGGGCCAGAGCCAGCGCGAAGTAGTCGCCGCCCATGCCGCCGTACTCCTCGGGGAACGGCAGGCCGAACAGACCCATGTCGGCCATCTTGGCGACCACTTCATAGGGGAAGCTGTGTTCCTCGTCGTGTTTGGCCGAGACCGGTGCCACCACGGTGCGCGCGAAATCGGCCACCGTGTCACGCAGTTCCTCGTATTCCTTGGGTAACGTGCCCGCGCTGATCGTTGTCGTCATTGTTCTTTTTCCTTGCTCTGGTCGGCCGGGACGAACCTGGCCAATACCTGCTCAAATTTCACCTGGTCCCCGACCGCCACCAGGACCTCGACCTGCCCCGAAACCGGTGCTGCCAATGCGTGTTCCATCTTCATCGCCTCGACGACCACCACCACGTCGCCCTCGGACACCTCGTCACCGGAGGCAACCTGCACGGCGATGACGCTGCCCGGCATCGGGCTGACCACCTCGGCCGGCCGGTCACCCGCCCCGCGGTCGATCTTGTGCTCCTCGGCCTCCCGGATGTGCCAGGTGCCCCGCTCATCACCAATCCACAAATGCCGGTCGGCCTCCGCGCACCGGTACTCGCGGCGCACGCTGTCCAGCGTAACCACGAGTTGGCCGTGCTCGAGTTGCGCAGTCGCACTGGTAGTTTCACCGTCCCCCACCTGAACGGTGGCAGATCCGGGTAGACCCCACACCGAGACGGTTTCGCTGCGCAGCGGGGTACGCATCGCGGTGCGGACCGGGGCTACGCTACTGCCAATACGCCAGCCGTTCGGCCTGGCCCACAGGTTGGCCCGGGCACGCCGGTCCAGTGCCCACTGGACGTAGAGGCCGGCGGCCGCGAACACGTCGTCGGGAACCGCAAGCGGCTCGAAATCGGCCAGCCGCTCGTCGAGCAGTGCGGTGTCGAGGTCGCCCGCCTGCACCCGCGGGTCCGCCAGCAGGAACCGCAGGAACTCGATATTCGTCTGCACCCCCAGCACAGCGGTCTGCGACAGCGCCTTGTCGAGCCGGGCCAGCGCCTGGTCCCGGTCGGCACCGTGGGCGATCACCTTGCTCAGCATCGGGTCATAGTCGCTGCCGACCACCGTGTCCGCCAGCAGTGAGGAGTCCACGCGCACCCCGGCTCCGGACGGCTCGATCACCTGCAGCACTTGACCACCGGTCGGCAGGAATCCGCGCGCGGGGTCCTCGGCGTACACCCGGGCCTCGATCGCGTGGCCGTTGAGTTCGACGTCGTCCTGGGCGAACGTGAGCTTCTCCCCCGCGGCCACCCGCAGCTGCCACTCAACAAGGTCGAGCCCGGTAACCGCTTCGGTGACAGGGTGTTCCACCTGCAGCCGGGTGTTCATCTCCATGAAGAAGAACTCGTCGGGCCGGTCGGCCGAGACGATGAACTCCACCGTGCCGGCACCGACGTAGTCGACGCTGCGCGCGGTGTTGCAGGCCGCTTCGCCGATCCGCGCCCGGGTCGCGGCGTCCAGCAGCGGTGAGGGCGCCTCCTCGATGACCTTCTGATGGCGTCGTTGCAGGCTGCATTCGCGCTCGCCGAGGTGCACCACGTTGCCATGCGTATCGGCCAGCACCTGAACCTCAATGTGCCTGGGCCGCAGCACGAACCGCTCCAGGAACAGGGTGTCGTCACCGAACGCGGACGCCGCCTCCCG
The DNA here is from genome assembly GCF_001668675.1 of Mycobacterium asiaticum. Classification (GTDB taxonomy): domain Bacteria; phylum Actinomycetota; class Actinomycetes; order Mycobacteriales; family Mycobacteriaceae; genus Mycobacterium; species Mycobacterium asiaticum_D. Next base: position 15,324 of record NZ_LZKQ01000176.1, read on the forward strand.
GCGGGCGCTGACCAGGGCTTCGGCCAGGCGCGCCGGTTCCTCCACCAGCCGCATCCCTTTTCCGCCACCACCCGCGGACGGCTTGACCAGCACCGGATAGCCCACTTCGTCGGCGGCCGCGAACAGTTCGTCATCGGTCAGCCCGGGCCGCGCGATGCCCGGCACCACCGGCACGTCGAAGGCGACGACGGCATTCTTGGCGGTGATCTTATCGCCCATCACCTCGATCGCGTGCGCCGACGGCCCGAGGAACACCACCCCGGCGCGGTCGCACGCGGCCGCGAAATCCTTGTTCTCAGAGAGGAATCCGTAACCCGGATGAACGGCCTGCGCTCCGGTGCGCAGCGCGGCATCGATCACCTTGCCGATGTCGAGGTAGCTTTCCCGCGCCGGTGCCGGCCCGAGCCGAACGGCGGTATCGGCTTCCCGGACATGCCGGGCGCCGGCATCGGCATCGCTGTACACCGCGACTGATCGGATTCCGAGACGGCGCAGCGTGCGTATCACCCGCACGGCGATCTCACCGCGGTTGGCCACTAAGACTGTGTCAAACATGTCACATCCGAAAGACGCCGTAGGAGACCGATTCCAGCGGAGCGTGGGCGCACACCGAAAGCGCGAGCCCGACAACCGTTCTGGTGTCGGCGGGATCGATGATGCCGTCGTCCCACAGCCGGGCGGTCGAGTAATACGGATTGCCCTGGTCCTCGTACTGGGCCCGGATGGGCGCTTTGAACGCCTCTTCCTCATCGGCGGACCAGGGTTTGCCGGCGGCGGAGAGTTGCTCGCCGCGCACCGTGGCCAACACGGAGGCGGCCTGCTCGCCGCCCATCACCGAAATGCGGGCGTTGGGCCACATCCACAGGAAGCGAGGCGAATACGCCCGCCCGCACATCGAATAGTTGCCGGCGCCGTAGGAGCCGCCGATCACCACGGTCAGCTTCGGAACCCGGGCGCAGGCCACCGCCGTGACCATCTTGGCGCCGTGCTTGGCGATGCCGCCGGCCTCGTAGTCGCGGCCGACCATGAAACCGGCGATGTTCTGCAGGAACAGCAGCGGAATCCGGCGCTTGTCACAAAGCTCGATGAAATGCGCCCCCTTAACGGCGGATTCGCTGAACAGCACGCCGTTGTTGGCGATGATGCCCACCGGGTGGCCGTGGATGCGGGCAAACGCCGTCACCAGCGTCTTGCCGTAATTGGCCTTGAATTCACTGAATTCGCCGCCGTCGACGAGGCGGACAATGACCTCGTGTACGTCGTAGGGAACGCGCGGGTCGGGAGGCACGACATCGTAAAGCTCGGTCTGCTCGTGCTTGGGCTCGACGGTGCGGCGTACTTCCCATTGCGCGGGTTCGCGCGGTCCGAAGGTCGCCGCGATCGAACGGACTATCCGTAACGCGTCCTCGTCGTCGTCGGCCAGATGGTCGGTGACGCCGGAAACCCGGGAATGCAGGTCGCCGCCGCCGAGTTCCTCGGCCGTCACGATCTCACCGGTGGCCGCCTTGACCAGCGGCGGGCCGCCCAGAAAAATCGTGCCCTGCTCGCGGACGATGACGGCCTCATCGCTCATCGCCGGCACGTAGGCACCGCCCGCCGTGCACGAGCCCAGCACCGCCGCGACTTGCGGAATTCCCTTGGCGCTCATGGTGGCCTGGTTGTAGAAGATTCGGCCGAAGTGCTCACGATCGGGAAATACCTCGTCCTGGCGCGGCAGAAAGGCGCCACCAGAGTCGACCAGATAGATGCACGGCAGCAGGTTCTGCAGCGCGACCTCCTGGGCGCGCAGATGCTTCTTCACCGTCATCGGGTAGTAGGTGCCGCCCTTGACCGTCGCGTCGTTGCCGACGATCACACATTCGCGCCCGGACACCCGGCCGATACCGGTGATGATTCCCGCGCCCGGGGATTCGTCGTCATACATGCCGTTGGCGGCCAGCGCCGCCAGTTCCAGAAACGGGCTGCCCGGGTCGAGCAGGCGGTCCACCCGTTCGCGGGGCAACAACTTGCCGCGGCTGACATGACGCTCGCGGGCCCGCTCGTTACCGCCCAGGGCGGCCGCGGCGAGCTTGCCGTTCAGTTCGGCGATCAGCCGGCGATGCTCGTCGGCGAATGACGGCGCGATGGTCGTCACTTCTTCGCCAATTCTGAAACGATCAGGGGTGGCTGAGTTTTCGCGAGTACCTCTTCGACCGATACGTCGGGCGCGGTTTCGATCAGGTGCAGTCCGTCGTCGCGGACGTCGATGACCGCGAGTTCGGTGACGATCCGGTTCACGCACCCCACCCCGGTCAACGGCAGCGTGCACCGCTCCAGAATTTTCGGGCTGCCGTCCTTGGCGGCGTGCTCCATCACCACGATGACTTTGCGTGCGCCGTGCACCAGATCCATCGCGCCGCCCATGCCCTTGACCATCTTGCCGGGGATCATCCAGTTGGCGAGGTCACCGGTGGCCGAAACCTGCATGGCGCCAAGGACCGCCACGTCGAGGTGCCCGCCCCGGATCACTCCGAACGAGGTTGACGAGCCGAAGAACGAAGCACCGGGCTGAGTCGTGACGGTCTCCTTGCCGGCGTTGATCAGGTCGGCGTCGACGTCCTCCCGCCGCGGGTATGGTCCGACCCCGAGTATCCCGTTCTCGGAATGCAAAACGACGTGGACGCCGTCGGGAATGTGATTAGGAATCAGCGTGGGTATGCCGATGCCGAGGTTGACGTACTGACCGTCCTCGAACTCGCTGGCCACCCGGGCGGCCATCTGGTCTCTGGTCCAAGTCATATGTCGCTCCCTTCTGCACTCGTCGACACCCACACTGGCGTGACACTCGACGTCGACAGCCACGCTGGCGTGACGCTCGGCGCTGGAAGGTGCCCACCGCGCCGCGCGGTCATCTGGCGCCCCCTTGTGCATTCGTCGACAGCCACGCTGGCGTGACGCTCGACGCCCAATGCCACGCTGGCGTGACGCTCGACATCGCGAGTCCCCCACTCGAAGCGCTCACGAGCGCACCGTCTCTTTCTCGATGCGCTTTGCCGGATTCGGCACATGCACGACGCGCTGCACGAAGATGCCCGGGGTGTGCACGGTGGCCGGATCGATCTCGCCGGGCTCGACGAGATGCTCGACCTCCGCAATGGTGATCCTGCCGGCGGGCGCGCACTCCGGATTGAAGTTGCCTGCCGCGTACCGGTAGACGAGGTTGCCGTGCCGGTCGCCCTTCCACGCGTGCACCAGTGCGAAGTCGGTGCGGATGCCCCGCTCCAGGACGTAGGTGACGCCGTCGAACTCGCGGGTTTCTTTGGGCGGCGAGACGACCGCGACCTGTCCCGAGGCGTCGTAACGCCACGGCAGTCCCCCGTCGGCGATCTGGGTGCCCACCCCGGCCGGCGTGTAGAAGCCCGGAATGCCCATGCCGCCGGCGCGCAGCCGTTCGGCCAGCGTGCCCTGCGGGGTCAGTTCGACTTCGAGCTCACCGGACAGGAACTGGCGGGCGAACTCCTTGTTCTCTCCCACGTAGGAGGATATGGTCCGCCGAATTCGCCTGTGCTGCAGCAGCACTCCCAAACCGATACCGTCAACGCCGCAGTTGTTGGAAACCGTCTCCAAGTCGGTGACACCGCGGTCGGCCAACGCCGCGATCAGCGCCTCCGGAATCCCGCACAGGCCGAATCCCCCGACCGCCAGGGACGACCCGTCGGTTATGTCCGCGACCGCCTCCGCAGCGGTAGCCACCACTTTGTCCATTGCCGCAGGGCCTCCGATTTCAGTTAATAATCATTAACTGGACAGTGAGAATACCATTGCCGCCACGGGTGCGTCCAGGGAGGGGCCGGTCCCAGCAGCGGTTATGCCCGGCCGGCCAGAAACTCGATCGCCTGCTCGCGCATCTCCGCCTTGCGGACTTTGCCCGTGACGGTCATCGGGAATTCCTCGACGATCCGCAGATACCGCGGAATCTTGAATCTCGCGATTCGGCCCGCACAGAAGTCCCGCAGCGCTTCGATGGTCAGCTCCGGCGCGCCGTCGCGCAGTTTGATCACCGCCATCAGTTCCTCGCCGTAGCGTTCGTCGGGCACCCCGATCACGTGACCGTCCACGATGTCGGGGTGGGTGAGGAGAAACTCCTCGATCTCCCGCGGCGCGATGTTCTCGCCACCGCGCACCACGATGTCTTTGAGCCGCCCGGTGATCTGCACGTATCCCTGCTCGTCCATCGACGCCAGATCGCCGGTGTGCATCCATCCGTCGGCGTCGATGACCTCCGCGGTCTTCGCCTCGTCGTTCCAGTACCCCGCCATGACCGAATAGCCGCGCGTGCAGAACTCGCCGGCCGTACCGCGCGGAACGGTGGCGCCGGTGCCGGGATCTATCACCTTGATCTCCAGGTGCGGCGCCACCCGGCCGACGGTTCCGACGCGCCGTTCCAGCGAATCGTCGGGGCGTGTCTGGGTACTGACGGGCGCCGTCTCGGTCATGCCGTAGCAGATCGAGACCCCCGGCATGTGCATCCGCTCGATCACCTTGCGCATCACCTCGACCGGGCAGACGGCGCCCGCCATGATCCCGGTGCGCAGGGTGTCCAGCCGATAGTCGGCGAAATCCGGCAGACCGAGTTCGGCGATGAACATGGTCGGTACGCCGTACAGGCTCGTGCACCGCTCGGCCTGTACCGCCCGCAGAGTGGCGGCGGGGTCGAAGCTTGGTGCCGGGATCACCATGCAGGACCCGTGGCTGGTGGCCGCCAGATTGCCCAGCACCATGCCGAAGCAGTGATAAAAGGGGACCGGGATACAGACGCGGTCGTGTTCGTTGTACCCGAGCGATTCGCCCACCAGGTATCCGTTGTTGAGGATGTTGCGATGTGTCAGTGTCACGCCCTTCGGCGATCCCGTTGTGCCCGAGGTGTATTGGATGTTGATCGGATCGGTCGACGCCAGCTGCCGGGCGGCCGACCCCAACGCGCTAGTGTCCGGCTCGGTGCCGGCCAGCTCGTCCCATCCGTCGGTCTCCATCAGCACGACGGCGCGCAGGTCGGGACATTCCGGGGCCGCCTGCGTCAGCATCTCGGAATAATTCGCGTCCCTGAACCCCGGCGCCGCGACCACCATCACCACACCCGATTGCGCTAAGGCATAAGTCAATTCCCGCAACCGGTAGGCCGGATTGATGGTGACCAGGACGGCACCGATCTCCGCGGTCGCGTATTGCACGAGCACCCATTCCCAGCGATTGGGAGACCAGATGCCGACCCGGTCGCCCCTGCGGATGCCGGCGCGTAACAGCCCCGTCGCCAGACGGCGCACATCGGTCAACAAGTCGGCGTAAGTCCAGCGCCGCCCCGCAGCGACGTCGACGAGCGCGTCGCGGTGCCCGAAAGACGTTGCGGCGCCAGCCAGGTTGGCGCCGATGGTCGATTCGAGCAACGGGGGCGTGCTCGGGCCGCGCTCATAAGAAAGCGTCACGGTTCCTCCGGCCGGTGCGTGGATGCTACGTTAGTGACGATTAACCGAGATGTCCAGGAGGCCGTCATGGCAGCGTCCGCCCAGGACCGCGATCACGGCCGGCCCGAGCCGCCAAATCGCCGCAGCCAGTTGAAATCCGACCGGCGTCTGCAGCTGCTGGCGGCCGCCGAGCGCCTGTTCGCCGAGCGCGGTTTCCTCGCGGTGCGATTGGAGGACATCGGCGCCGCCGCCGGTGTCAGCGGTCCGGCGATCTACCGGCACTTCCCCAACAAGGAGTCGCTGCTGGTCGAGTTGCTGGTGGGGATCAGCGCCAACCTGCTCGCCGGGGCGCGTGCGGTCTCGGACCGCGATGGGGATGCCGCCGCGACGCTGGACGGTCTTATCGACTTTCATCTCGACTTCGCGCTGGGCGAACCCGATCTCATCCGGATACAAGACCGCGACCTTGGGCACCTGCCCGCGTCCGCCGAGCGTCAGGTGCGCAAGGCTCAGCGGCAGTACGTCGAGATCTGGGTGGGTGTGTTGCGCAAGCTGAACCCCCAACTCGCCGAAGCCGACGCCCGCCTGATGGCGCACGCGGTATTCGGCTTGCTGAACTCGACCCCGCACAGCATGAAAGCGGCCGACGCCAAACCGGCGCGGGCGGTGCGCTCGCGCGCTGTGATGCGGGCCATGACCATCGCGGCGCTCACCGCCGGCGAACTCTGAGTGCAGGCAAGCTGAGCACTCGCCAAACCGGTCCCCGACCGATGCCTTGTACCCTGCGAAGTGGACATGAACGATCCACAGCGACCCCAGCAATTCGGCCCCCCTCAACCGGGGTCTGATTCGGCGTGGTCGCAGGACTATTCCGATTCACCTCCCATCGACTACCCGGCTTATGCCGATCAGATGCCGTACGCCAACTACGGCGGCGGTTCCCCCTGGGCGCCGGGCGCATATCAACCAAACCCCACCCAGCAATTGCCGCCTCAGTACTGGCAGCAGGACCAGCAGCACGCGGATGACCCGTCCGGCGAGCCCCCACCACCGCCACCACGCTCTCCGCGCTGGCTGTGGTTCGTGGCCGGCGCCTCGGTGCTGCTGGTCATCGGGTTGGTCATCGCGTTGGTCATCGTGAACGTGTCGAGAAAGCAGCAGACCGCGATCGAGCCGCTGCCCCCGATGCCCGGGCCCACGACGACTTATGTACCCCCCACCACCAGGACATCACCGCCCTCGACTACCCGCAGGCCACCGCGCACCACGACGACCGAACCGGGCACAACGGCCCCGCCCGGGTCCCCCACCTCGCCGGGAACCATGCAGACCGTGGTCTACACGGTCACCGGGGAGGGTCGAGCCATCAGCGTCATGTACTTGGACACCGGCGATCTGATTCAGACCGAGTTCAACGTGGCACTGCCCTGGAGCAAGCAGGTCAGCCTGTCGACGTCGACCCCGCATCCGGCGAGCGTCACGATCGTCAACATCGGCCACAATGTCACCTGCTCGGTGACGGTGGCCGGGGTTCAGGTGCGGCAGCGCACCGGGCAGGGGTTAACCATTTGCGATGCCCCGCTTTGATTCGGGCGGCACCCGCACCACCAGCATCGCCAGCAACCCGAGCAGCAGCACGACGCAGATACCGCCCAAGCCGGCCCGGACGGCGTTGAACACGTCGACGAAGACCGAGAACAGCCACGGCGCCAGGAACGCGACCGCCCGGCCCGTCATCGTGTAGAGACCGAAGGCCACGCCCTCCTTGCCGTGCTGGGCCATGCGCAGCAGCAGTGCGCGCGCCGAGCTCTGCGAGGGTCCGATGAACAGACACAGCAGCAGTCCGCAGGCCCAGAAGGCGAGTGGGCCCGACAGCATCATCATGGCGACCCCGGCGGCGAGGATCGCTGACAAGGAAAAGACGATGACCGGCTTGGATCCGACCCGGTGATCGGCGAACCCGCCGATGATCGCCCCGATCGCCGCCACCACGCTCGCGGCCACCCCGAAGATCAATACATCGGCCCGGTTGAGGCCGTACACCTCCACCCCCAGCACGGCGCCGAAGGCGAATATCGCGGCCAAGCCGTCCCGGAAGATGGCGCTGGCGACCAGGAAGTAGACGAGGTTTCGGTCACGACGCCACTCGGAAGTGATGTCCGCCCACAGCTTCCGGTAAGCGCCCTGATCGCTGCGGCGGGTGACCGTGCGCGCGCCCGGCAGCCGGTGGGCGACCAACAACACCGGCAATCCCAAAATCGCCAGCCAGGCCGCGGCCAACAGCATCGCGGCGCGGACGTTCACACCGTCGGCGGTCGGTAGGTGCAGCAACCCGCGGGTGTCGCCGTCACCGGTCATGAAGCCGAGGTAGACCAGGATCAGCAGTAGAACGCTGCCCACATAGCCCGCTGCCCAGCCGAAGCCGGAGATGCGGCCGGCGGTCTGCGGCGTCGATAGCTGCCGAAGCATCGCGTTGTAGGGGACGCTGGCCAGGTCGCCGCATGCCGCGGTGCCGGCCAGCAGCGCCAGTCCGGCGAAGAAGTAGCGCGAGTCGTCGCGGATCAGCGACATCGCACAGGTCAGCGCGACCGCCAGGCCGGTCAGCAGACCAAGCGCCAGCCGTCGGCGATGCGGCGATTCCACCCACACGCCGACCACGGGCGCCAGCAGCGCGATGGTGATCCCGGCGATGGCACCGGCCCGCCCCAGCCAGCTTTCCGGCGTGGCACCCAACGGTGTGCCCACCCCCACGCTGCTGGTCAGGTAGACCGAGAACACGAACGTCGCGGCGATCGCGTTCAGCCCGGTCGAACCGCAGTCCCACAGCGCCCAGGCGACGATCCGCGCCGGCGGGGTGCTATGCGGCGGGTGTTCGGCAAGGGTTTCAGTGTTGAGCGTTTCCTGCTCGCCGGCGCCTGTGTCGGGGGACTCCGGCTCACTCATGGTCGGCACTCTATGTGTTTTCCCAGCGACCCGCTGCGAGCGGCTGTCCCGCAACGGGTGTCTACGATCGTCGTCATGCCGATACCTGCTCCCAGTCCCGACGCGCGCGCTGTTGTCACCGGAGCGTCGCAAAACATCGGCGAGGCGCTGGCGACCGAGCTCGCCGCGCGCGGCCACAATTTGATCGTCACCGCGCGGCGCGAGGAGCTGCTCAACGACCTCGCCGCCCGACTGTCGGACAAGTACCGGGTCACCGTCGAGGTACGGCCTGCCGACCTGGCCGACCCGACCGAACGCGGCAAGCTGTGTGAGGAGCTGGCCACACGGCAGATTTCCATCCTGTGCGCCAATGCCGGTACCGCCACGTTCGGCGCCGTTGCCGACCTGGACCCAGCGGGCGAAAGAGCCCAGGTGCAGTTGAACGCCATTGCGGTGCACGACCTTACGTTGGCGGTCCTGCCCGGAATGGTCGCGCGCAAGGCCGGCGGCATCCTGATTTCCGGTTCGGCGGCGGGCAATTCACCGATTCCCTACAACGCGACTTACGCGGCGACCAAGGCGTTTGCGAACACCTTCAGCGAATCGCTGCGCGGCGAGGTACGGAAATCCGGGGTACATGTCACGCTGCTGGCACCCGGTCCGGTGCGCACCGACCTGCCCGAGGGCGACGAGAGATCGCTGGTGGAAAAGTTGGTGCCCGATTTCCTGTGGATCTCGACCGAGCACACCGCCCAGGTCTCCCTGGATGCGTTGGAGCGCAACAAGATGCGCGTCGTTCCGGGGGTGACCTCCAAGGCGATGTCGGTGGCGAGCGGGTATGCACCGCGGGCCATCGTGGCGCCGATCGTGGGTGCGTTTTACAAGAAACTCGGCGGCGGGTAGCGGCTACTTGCGGCGGCGCCGACGGGTGCCGAAGATGCTGCGCACCGCTTCGCGTATCGCCGTGTTGATGCCGCTTTTCACGGTGGGATTATTCAGCACTTCCTCCCACACGGCGGGACCTTTCGGCTCGGCGGGCGCCGGCATGGGCGGGACCTCGTCGTAGGTCGGCACGGGCGGATGGTCCGTGCTCGGCGCCGACGGCGGTCGCGTTGCGGGAACCTCGTCGGGCGACGGCACCGTTTGGCCGTACTTCTCTTGCAGCCGACTGGATTTGGCGGCTGCGGTCACCGCGTCGGTGCCGATCGCGGCCATCAACGAACGAGGCACCCGCATGCGGGTCCAGGCAACCGGGGTCGGCGCCCCTTTTTCGGACAGCACGGTGACGACGGCCTCGCCGATGCCCAGCGATGTGAGCGCCGACTCCAGGTCGTACACATCGGTTTTGGGATAGGTGCGGACGGTCTTGCTGAGCGCTTTCTGGTCGTCCGGCGTGAATGCCCGCAACGCGTGCTGAATCCGGGCGCCCAGCTGCGACAGCACGTCGTTGGGCAGGTCGGTCGGCAGCTGGGTGCAGAAGAACACACCCACTCCCTTGGAGCGGATGAGTTTGACGGTCTGCTCCACCTGGTCCAGGAAGGCCTTCGATGCATCGGTGAACAGCAGATGTGCCTCGTCGAAGAAGAACACAAGTTTGGGTTTGTCGATGTCGCCGACCTCGGGCAGCTGCGCGAAAAGGTCGGCGAGCAACCACATCAGGAAGGTCGAGAAGATGACCGGGCGCAGCGATTGACCGCTGAACTCGAGCAGCGAGATGACCCCGCGACCCTGGTCGTCTTTCGCCAGCAGATCGTTCGGGTCGAGCTTGGGCTCGCCGAAGAATGTGTCACCGCCCTCGCCCGCCAGATTCACCAGCGCGCGCAGGATCACCCCGGCCGTGGTGGAGGACACTCCGCCCAGGGATTTCAGATCGGCTTTGCCCTCGTCGCTGGTGAGGTGGCTGATTACGGTGCGCAGATTGTCCAACGTGACCAGCGGGCGGCCGTTCTGCTTTGCCCAATGGAAGATCAGACCGAGCGTCGACTCCTGAGTAGCGTTGAGCCCCAGAACTTTTGATAGGAGTACCGGCCCAAAGCTTTCGACGGTCGCCCGTACCGGCACCCCGACCCCGCCGGTGCCGAGCGAGAGGAACTCGACCGGGAACCCGCTGGGCTCCCAGGTGTCGCCGGTGTCTTTGGCCCGCGCGGCGGTCTTGTCGTTGCCCTCCCCCGGCCTCGCCAGGCCTGACAGGTCACCCTTGACGTCGGCCATGAAGACCGGGACGCCCGCGGCGCTGAGTTGCTCGGCGATCAGCTGGAGCGTCTTGGTCTTCCCGGTCCCGGTCGCACCGGCCACCAGACCATGCCGGTTGATGGTGGCCAGCGGGATGCGGATCTGCGCGGTCGGGTCGGCCTCCCCGTCGACGACGACCGTGCCCAGTTCCAGCGCCTGACCTTGGACGGCATAACCCGCCGCAATGCCTCCGGCGGCGTCTGATTCGGTGCTCATCAGTTCCCCTTGCTGTATGGCAAACATCACCCTACTTGCCAGGGGGTGCAGCAGCGGGGCCTGACGTGGGCTTACGCTTGGGCGCTGTGCGGGACGAATTGGTGTGGATCGACTGCGAGATGACCGGGCTGGATCTGGGGTCGGACAAGCTGATCGAGATTGCCGCCCTGGTCACCGATGCCGACCTGAACATCTTGGGCGACGGAATCGATGTCGTCATCCATGCCGAGGAAGCCGCGTTGACCTCGATGATCGACGTCGTCGCGCAGATGCACGCGCGCTCCGGGCTGACGAACGAGGTCAGGGCGTCGACAGTCGACCTCGAAACCGCCGAGGCGATGGTCCTCGAATACATCAGCAAGCACGTCAAACAGCCCAAGACCGCGCCGTTGGCGGGCAATTCGATCGCCACCGATCGGTCCTTCATCGCCCGGGACATGCCGGCCCTGGACTCGTTCCTGCACTACCGCATGATCGATGTCAGCTCCATCAAGGAACTCTGCCGGCGCTGGTACCCACGGATCTATTTCGGGCAGCCACCCAAGGGTCTGGCGCACCGCGCGCTGGCCGATATCCACGAGTCGATCCGGGAGCTGCAGTACTACCGGCGGACCGCGTTCGTGCCCCCGCCCGGGCCGTCTACCAGCGAAATCGCAGCCGTGGTCACCGATCTTCAGGGGGACACCGAAGCCGCGGAGGTTATCGATTCGGCCGACGAGCGCCCAAGCGGTTAGTATCGACGTCGCCGCTCAACAGCCCGCTTCTAGAAGGCTGTCCGGCGGCCATGGTGGCTGTAGTTCAGTTGGTAGAGCACCAGGTTGTGATCCTGGATGTCGCGGGTTCGAGCCCCGTCAGCCACCCCAGGTAGGGACGCCGCTTTATCTGCAATGCGGGTAGGGCGTCGGCGGCGGCGTCGAGGCTTCGGCAAGGGCAGTGACGGGACGACGGCCGTTCAACCGGGCACACACCCCGCAGCGCCTACCACGTGCGCGCTTTGGGCGACGCCGCAGTCTCGACGGACAAGTCGGGATGGCAGGGTGGCGGGGTGAACAGACTGCAGCGCGAAGACGGCGTCAAGCTCGCCTATCAGGTGCACAACCCGCAGGGCCAGGGCGTGCCGATCTTGCTGACGCACGGTTTCGGTGCGACCGCGGGCATGTGGCACCGCAATATCGATGCATTGAGCGTCGACCGGCCGGTCATCGTCTGGGACCAGCGCGGCCACGGCAGCAGCGATGCGCCCGAGGAGATGGACCGCTACAGCGAGCAGGTCAGCGTCGCCGACATGGTGGCGATTCTCGATGCCGCAGGCGCCGAGCGGGCCGTCATCGGTGGAATGTCGCTGGGCGGCTACCTATCTCTGGCCTTTCACCTCGTGCACCCGCAGCGGGTCGCGGGTTTGGTGCTGGTCGACACCGGGCCCGGCTACCGCAACGACGCAGCGCGTGACAAGTGGAACGCCTGGGTCGAAAGAACCGCCCAACGATTTGAGCGCGGCGAGGGGTCAGCCAGCCGGTCGGCGGAAGTGGCGCAGGCGGCGCATGAACACCCGGAGGGTCTCCCCCGCGCCGCCCGCGGTGTCATGTCGCAGAAGGACTCTCGCGTCATCGATTCGCTCGACAGCATCGCGGTGCCCACGTTGGTAGTTGTCGTCGCTGACGACACCGACTTCCTCGCCGGGGCCGACTACATGGCTCGCCGCATTGCCAATTCCCACAAAGTCGTACTCCAGGACGCGGGGCACGCCGCGAATATGGACCAGCCCGAGGCGTTCAATGCCGCGGTGCGAAGGTTCCTGGAAGAGCTGTAGCCCAATTATTCGAAACCGGCCAACGTAATCCGCAGTGCCCGCTCCATATGGACGTGCATCGGTTCTGCCGGTTCCGCTTCCGCGGTCAGCCAGCGGTCGATGACGAATTTCACCGTGGCCAAACACGTATGCACCAGGAGCGCCGGGCGTACGTCAGACCCTGGGCTCACGCCCATCCGGGATGCCACGTGCTCGACGAACTTGCGCTGATCGGCTTCGCGGATCAGCGTCGACTTGCTCAGCAGATGCGGGGCCGTCGCGACCGCTCGTTGCCAGGTGTCGAGGTGATGAAGCTCGCCGGCTTCCCTGGCGTGCGCGACAAACAGTTGAATGAGCACTTCGACCGCCGATTCGCCGGCCGGTCTCGCGTTGAAGGCGTCGAGCATCTCGCTGATCGTCTCGCGGACCGGATCGACCAGCAGACCTTCCTTGGTAGGTGCGTGCCGGAAGTACGTGCTGATCGAGATGCCGGCCGCGGCGGCGATGTCTTCGGTCGTCACGGCATCGAATCCACGTTCGGCAAACAGTTCGTAAGCGGTGTGCTGGATTAGCGAGAGCAATTCGGCGCGACGCCGGTCCCGAAGCGACTCAATGTTTGCTGAGGGCATGCGATCACCTTCGCGAGTCGGACAGTCCGAGCAGGTTGCGCGATCCTAGGTTGCTCGTAAGTGAGTGACTCTACACTATTGAAAGTGCCTATCAAGTAGGCTAGCGTGATACCGCAAAACTGATTGAGCTGCAGGGTTGCGGAATCGTGGGCGTTTGGGTGCAGTGGATGCCGCTCGACGATAACCGACAAACTCCGCTGGGCAGTCACGAAGCAACCGGTGGGGAGAGCGCCGATGAGATCGGTTTCCGGTCCGCGATGACTTCCACGATCGTTTGCTCAACCGTTCCACGGTTCCGTTTGATATGACCTTGGACCAAGAAGCTGTCCTGCGCGACGAACGCCCGGACGACGGCGTCAACGCGATCAAGGAGTGGGGTGTCGGCTACGTCGATCGCCATCCGCTGGCGTCTTTGCGCACGGTCGGCGAACAATTCGTCCTCGGCATCCGCACCATCCAGTACTTCTTCATCGACCTCTTCACCGGCCGGTTCCAGTGGCAGGAGTTCGTCCGCCAGGGTGCATTCATGGCGGGGACGGCCGTTTTGCCGACCATCCTGGTTTCCCTGCCGATCAGCGTCACCCTGTCGATTCAGTTTGCGTTGCTCGCCGGGCAGGTTGGAGCCACCTCGCTGGCCGGCGCAGCCAGCGGGCTCGCGGTCATCCGCCAGGGGGCATCGCTGGTCGCCGCGGTTCTGATGGCGGCCGCCGTCGGCTCCGCCATCACCGCCGACCTTGGTTCCCGGACGATGCGTGAGGAAACCGACGCGATGGAGGTGATGGGCGTCTCGGTGATTCGCCGCCTCGTGGTGCCCCGGTTTGCCGCGGCGATCATGATCGGCGTCGCACTCACCGGCGTGGTGTGCTTTGTCGGTTTTTTCGCCAGCTACATGTTCAACGTCTACTTCCAAGACGGGGCACCGGGCAGCTTCGTGTCCACGTTCGCGTCGTTCGCCACCACCGGCGACATGATCCTGGCACTGCTGAAGGCGATCATCTTCGGCGCGATCGTCGCGATCGTCTCGAGCCAGAAGGGACTGTCCACCAAGGGCGGTCCCACCGGCGTGGCCAACTCGGTGAATGCCGCAGTGGTGGAATCGATTTTGTTGCTCATGATCGTCAACGTCGCCATCAGCCAGCTCTACATCATGCTGTCGCCAAGGACCGGTTTGTGACGTGACGGCCTCGCCCTACCTACCACTGGCGCCGTTGACCACGCGCCTGATGCGCATCTACCGGCGCGGCACCAAGCCAATCAGTCGCCTCGGGCACATGCTGGTCTTCTTCGTGCGGGCGCTGGTGGCGATACCGCTTACGCTGCGCCAGTACAACGGCGAGTTTCTGCGCCTGCTGTCGAACATCACCTGGGGCAACGGCTCGATCGTGGTGGGCGGCGGCACGGCTGGCGTCGCGGTCGTGCTCGGCATGACCGTCGGCGCCCTGGTCGGCATCGAGGGATACAACTTTTTGGACCTGCTCGGCCTGGGACCGGCGACCGGGTTCGTATCCTCATTGGTCAACACCCGTGAATTGGCTCCGCTGATGGCCGCCATGGCGTTCGCGATGCAGGGCGGTTGCCGCTTCACCGCGCAGCTGGGCTCGATGCGCATCGCCGAGGAGATCGACGCCATGGAATCCATTGCGATCAGGCCGATTCCGTATCTGGTCACCACCCGGCTGATCGCCTCGGTGATGGCGATGATTCCGCTCTACGCCGCCTGCCTGGCCATCGGCTACCTGACCACTCAGGTGGTGGTGCAGATCAGCAGCGGCGGCTCGTCCGGGTCTTACCTGCACTACTTCTCGCTGATGTTGGCCGGCAAGGACATCATCTATTCGTTGTTCAAAGCCGTCATCTTCGTGTGGATCGCCTCCACCATTCAGTGCTACTACGGCTTTTACGCCAGTGGCGGTCCCGAAGGGGTGGGAGTCGCCGCGGGACACGGCATGCGGGCCAGCATCACGGTCATGATCATGGTCAACATGCTGCTGACCATGGCGCTGTGGGGTGTCGACGCCGGCGCAAGGTTCGGTGGTTAGTTTGAGGCCGCAACCCAATTCTTTCGACGTCGACGGGCGCGGCCCATCCGACCGGCAACTGTTCGGCTGTGGCGTGGCGGTGGCGATGGTGGCGGCCCTGCTCACCGTGGGTTTGTTGTACAAGTCCACTGGCCGGCTGAACGAGTACGTCCGGGTGATCGCCGATCTAATCAACGTGGGCGACGGCCTGCCGCAAAAATCCGACGTCAAGTATCACGGCGTCCTGGTCGGCATGGTCAACGACGTGGTACCGGCCGCTCATGGCAAGCCCAACTATGTGCACATCGACCTCAAACCCGAGTACGCCAAGTCCATTCCGGCCGCGGTGACCGCACGTGTGGTGCCCAGCAATGTGTTCGCGGTCTCCTCCGTGCAGCTGGTCGGCAACGGGCCTGGAGCGGTCATCCGGTCGGGCGCGCACATTCACGAAGACACCCGACTGCCGACGGTCCTGTTCCAGACCACCATCAGCAAGCTGCGGGACCTGCTCGCCGCCACCGGGCGCGGCCGCGAGGACCGATCCGTTGGCATTCTGGCTGCGCTCAACGCTGCAACCGACAACCGGCGCACCAAACTGCTCGGCAGCGCGGCTCAGCTGAATCGCCTTATCGATCAATTGAATTCAATCGTCAGCACCGACACCGGCCCCTCGACGGTGTCTGCTCTGCTGGAGGCCACGCAAGGGTTACAGGCCACCGCACCCGAGCTGCTCGATGCGTTGCACGAGGCCGTCGAGCCGATGCAGACCTTCGCCGAGACGCGGGGACAACTGGCTTCGCTGCTTTCCGGTGCCGAATACACGGTTGACACCGCGCACCAGTCGTTCGGCAATCACATCGACCAGCTGGTCCGGATCTCCACCGAACTCACTCCGGTCGTCGGGGTGCTTGCCCTCAGGTCGAACAACTTCGTTCCTGCGGTGGCCAAGCTGGACAACCTGGCGAAGAAGTTCATGGACGAAGTGTGGATGCCCGAACTGGGGGTCGGCCA
>NZ_LZKQ01000177.1 GCF_001668675.1 Mycobacterium asiaticum
CCCGCCTACCACAGCGAGGTCCACCACGTCACCGGCTGGACCACCACCGGGCGCACCGACATCACCGACCTCACCCTGGCGTGCGGACCCGACAACAAACTGGCCGAAAAAGGCTGGACCACCCGCAAAAACACCCGCGGCCACACCGAATGGCTCCCACCCGCCCACCTCGACCACGGCCAACCACGCATCAACACCTTCCACCACCCGGAGACACTCTTCGCGGATGACGACGACGATGATCCCTAGCCGCGCAGGGCCTTCGGCGGGACGGTGCACGCCGCCAGCGCGGCGGCGTCAATGGTGCGCGGCCGGTACGGCAGCGTCGTCAGCCGCGCCGACATCAGAGCCACCAGGTCATCGGGTAGGTCGCCGGCGAGACCGGACAAGAACGCCCACTCGTGCTCGTCGCTGCCGAAATAGACCACGGCAGGGAAGGTTTCGTGGAACCGGCGCCAGGACCGTCGCAACGTTTCATTCCGCCATAGCGTTGGGCAGCCGGCCTGGTCGACCACCACCTGGCCGATCCCGCGGCATCGTTCCAAGAAGCCGGCATCATACAGGCGGTTGTGCTGAGCTGTCTCGGCGCGTTCGTCGGGCAGATCGATGACCACAATGTCGTAGGTCTCGGGGCAGTGCTCGACGAAGTCCCAGCCGTCGCGGTAGTGCACCGTGACCGGTCCGAGTCCTTGTTCGGCTCCGCGCAATTCGTCCACCGTGTAGCCGTAGGGCAGGTGTTGCGCGCAGAGCCGGACCGCGTCACGGTCGATGTCGACGTGGTCGACGTGGGTGGCTCCGGCCGCAACCGCGAGCTGACTCACCACGCCCTCGCCGGAGCCGATGATCAGCACCCGCTCGATCCGCTCGGCCAGCAGCAGCGCCGGAACAAGCAGGGCCTCGTGATAGACCAGCTGGCTGAACTCCGTGCTCTGCCGTTCGCCGTCGCTGAACAACGCGATGCCCTGCGAGGTCCGGCCGATCACCAGCTGCTGGTACTCGGTCCGCACGTCACAGATGACCTCCGAGAGCCACCAGTTCCGGGTGAGTCCCGGAGCCAGCGGTTCCACGATCGTCCGCCCGCTGCCAACGGCTGGCATGAAATACGTTGCCAACGGCGGGAATCCGTTGAAGTCGACGGATGCGTAACTCGCCGTGTAGGCGCCGGCGTCCTCGATCCGGACGGAGTCCCCCGGCCGCAGCGTGACCGGCAGCGGATAGCTGCGGTAGAGCACGTCGTCCCCGTCGCACGTTGGACCGGCGACCACCGCGTCTCCGACGGCATCACCGTCACGTTGGGTGCGTAACGGATACCTGATGTACTCGTTCTCGGTCTCCGCCATTCCCCCATAGCGGCCGATGTCGAGATACACCCAGCGGCGGCCGTCGGTGCCGGTGCGCACCGACACCACCTCACACTCGATCCACCCGGCAGAGCCCACGATCACCCGTCCCGGCTCGATCACCAATTGTGGTGGGCGAGAGCCGAAATATCGGTCCAGCGCCGACGTGATGGTGTCGGTCACCACCGTCAGGGATGGCGCTCCAATCGCATACGGCAGCGGGAACCCACCCCCGACGTTCAGCGTGGGCAGCTCGCCGTAGACATCGAATATCTCTGCAGCACTGCGGATCCCCAGTTCCCACGCGCTCGGGTCCAGCTGTTGCGATCCGACATGAAAACACACTCCCTCCGGACTTAGTCCCAGCTGCCGAGCCTGGCGCAACAGCCCAGAAGCCTCTTCCGGCGCGCAGCCGAACTTGTGCCCAAACGGAGTGACCGATGCCGGAAACTCCGGCGCCACCCGGCATTCCACGCTCGCGCCGGGAGCATGCTCGGCCAGCACAGCCACATCGTGCGCAGTGTCGAAGACGAACCGCCGCACCCCGGACGCATATGCGCGCGCCACCGCCACAGGTTTCTTGACGGTATTGCCGAAGGTCAACCGCCCGCCGTCGATACTGGCCGCGGCGCAGGCGTCGACCTCGCCCAAAGATGCGACATCGAATTCGGCCCCCTCGGCGGCGAGCAAGCGCAGCACCGGCTCGGCCGGATTCGCCTTGACCGCGTAGCGAATCTGCGCACCCGGCAGCGCGGCCCGCAGCGTATGGAAATTTTCGCGTACCCGATCGAGATCGATCCTCAGATAGGGCGTCTCCGGCACACGTCGCAGATTAGCGGCCGGTTCAGTTCGGCGGATGAGCCGGCAGCGAGAAGTGCTCGGGCGGCACTTCCGGACCACTCGGCGGCTGGGTGGCGAGCGGTGTCGTGATGCCGTCCATGACCTCGGTCATGTTGCCGGTGAGGAGTTCGAAGTTCAGGACCCCGTGCTGAAAGTTCTGGGTGATGCGCAGTGGTTCGTGGATTTCTGCGCTGGTGGGTAGCCCCAGCGGTCCGCGTTCGTAGCTCTGCGCCGCCCAGGCGTCGTAGATGGCGCCCCCGACCGGCTGGGCGCCGGTCTCGGGCGACCAGTACATGGCGCCCTTGGCGAACGTTGCGAACCGCGAGCCGTTCGCGCCCTCGGCCTCGGGTGAGGTCGGAGCGCCCAACGCGCTGGTCATCCCGCCGATGGCCTGCCAGTGCTGGTAGATCGCACCACCTTCCAGCGCCTTGATCAGTTCTTCTGGCGGATCGTTGAAATGCGCTGCAATGTCTCTGATCTCGTCCATCAACGCATAGGCGGCATTGCCGGGGCAGTCGGTGTTGCCGACATCGCGGTGGGTGAAGATGGTCGGCAGCTTCGCGACGGCGCCGCTGGGATAGGTGGTGTAAGAGCTGCCGGCCGACACCAATTCCACGGTGCTTTTGGGGTCGACGTCGGCGATGCCCAGCCGCCAGCCCAGCAGTCGGCCGACGGCGCGGAGCTGTAACGGGGTGGGCGCCACGTCGTCGAAGTTGCCGAGCATCGCCACACCCCAGGTGTCCTGGTTGAACCCACCGGTGTGGAAGGCCTCCACCGGCTTCGTCAGTCCGCCGGCACTGCCCTCGAAGACCTGCCCGTATTTGTCGACCAACGCGTTGTAGGCGATGTCGCACCAGCCCAGCGTTTTGCTGTGGTAGGTGTAGATCGCCTTGACGATGCCGGCCGATTCCAGCGGCGAGTAGTCGTTGCTGCCGGCCGTGTGGTGGACCACGGCGGCGCGCACGGAGCGGTCATACTGCGGGCTGCCGCACCGCAACGATTCGTCAGCGCCCCATTCCGCGCGGCTGATGATCGGCGGTGCCTGGCCCGGCATGTTGACGCCGGTAGGCGGCGTCCAGTGGGTTTCCGCGGGTGCCCGCGGCGGTGAGATGAGTATTGCGTTGATGTTCTGGCCGAACGGTTGCTCCTTGGTCACCGGTCGATAGCCCAAGCCGGGCGCGCCCGGGGTGGGCGGCGACTGGGTTACGGGCGCATCCACCGGCCGGGTCACCGCGATCTGCACCGCGGTGGTGGTGCCGACGAAAACGGGGTCGGTGCTGCGCGGGTCCCCGGTGGCTCCGGCGCCGTTGGGCGCCGACGTCTGGAACTCGGTCTGATACCAGGGACCCCACGACCCGTCGGGCCGCTTGGCGCGCACCCTAGTGGAGGAGCCGGCCAGGTCTCCGGTCAACGCGACCAGCGAGAACGGGGTGTCCTGGGTGAGCTCGCGCACGGTCACGCCGCCACCCAGGCCGATGAGCGGCCGTTCGCTCAGCTGGGTGTCGCGCGCCGCCGCGGGCGGTTGCGGTCCGGTCGGGGGACGCATCAATACCCAGGTCACGATGACAACCGTCGCCAAGGCGGCAGTGAGCAGCATCGTCGGAGCGCGACCGCGGGGCACCAGGCGATGTTACGTGTGTGTCTGGTGTTTCATATGAGGCGACACGGGTACGGGGGGCGAAAACCTGTCGACGGCACCGCAGAGGAACTCCGCGGTGCCGTCCAGTGACAGGTTCGTAGGGTTTAGACGGGCGGAGCTTCCGGCACGATCGCCGCGGGCACTGCCGCCGGCGCCGCCGGAGCGGCTGCCGGCAGTGCGGCCGCCGCGGGAATGCCTGGCACGGCAGGCACGGCTGGCGCAGCCGCAGCGCCGGCGGCTGCGGGCAGTGCCGCACCGGCTGCGGGCAGTGCCGCACCGGCGGCCGGCAACGCGGCACCGGCAGCGGGCAGCGCCGGTGCGCCGGGTATTGCCGGAACACCGGGCAGCGCGGGCGCCGCACCGGCCGGGGCTCCTGCGGCACCACCCTGGACGCCCTGCATGATCGCCGGCATCACCAGACCCTTGAGCAGATCGATCGCCTGGCTGGCGCCCAGCTGGTTGGCCGCTTGCATCAGGTCGTTGACCAGACCGCCGCCGCCACCGCCACCGCCGCCGCCCGAGCCGACCGGGCTGAGCGGAGTCAGGCCGCCGCCACCGCCCAGACCAGAGGTGTCACCAAGGATCGGGTAGGTGCCATCCGCGCCCGGGTCCAGGCCGACCGGCGTGGTGATCGGAACCTCGCCGGTGCCGGTCGCCGGGCTCAGCGCCGACGGGCTGCTCAGGCCTGGCGCCACGCCGGTGGGGCTGGTCAGCGCCGGGTTGACACCCGTGCCGGTCGCCGCGGTCGGCGCCGGCAGCGTGGTACCGGGCAGCGCCAACGACCCGGGCGTGCTGGGCGTCAGAGCGGTGCTGGGCGACAGGCCGGGGCTGGTCAGGCCGGGACTGGTCAGGCCACCCCCGCCGAGGCCGGGACTGGCCAGGCCCGGGGTGGTTCCCAGGCCGGTGGTACCCAGCCCGGTGCTGGCGGCACTGGTGCCGCCGAGCGCGGGAACCGGGGGCAGGTTCACCCCGAACTGGGACAACCCCTGCGAGAGGGCGCCGATCAGTTCGCTGGGCAGGTCGGCGACGTTCGCCGCCCGCTTGAACTCGTGGTGTTCCACCGGTTTGTTGTCGGCGGTCGACTCGTAAACAAGGAAGTAGGCACACGGACTTGCGACGGCCAGGGCGGCGACCGCGCTCATGGTCTTCGAGAGCTTGCGTCGGCGTCGGTTCGGCACGGAAGTCTCCTCAATCTGGATTATGTGGAGTCGGGTCTTAGACCCACACGACCGATGGTACGAGTGAGAATGCTGTGACTAGAGTGGCGAGACCGAATCGTGAGGTGAGTGGTTCACAGGTGTGACGTTCGACCGACGTCTGGCCTCGTATCCTCTGATACCTGGGAAAACCGGGAGCCCCCCGCCCGCCAAATCGGGTTTTGGCTGCGAGGTCCGATACCCTAGGCAACCGATGACTTCTCCTTCAGGTCGCTATGACCTCTATGTCGTCGGCTCCGGATTTTTCGGCCTGACGATTGCCGAGCGCGTGGCTACCCAACTCGACAAGCGGGTTCTCGTTGTCGACCGGCGCCCGCACATCGGCGGTAACGCCTATTCAGAACCCGAACCGCAGACCGGGATCGAGGTCCACAAGTACGGGGCCCACCTGTTCCACACCTCCAATAAGAAGGTGTGGGACTACGTGCGTCAGTTCACCGAGTTCACCGACTACCGGCACCGGGTGTTCGCGATGCACAACGGGCAGGCCTACCAGTTCCCGATGGGGTTAGGCCTGGTGTCGCAGTTCTTCGGCCGTTATTTCAGTCCCGAGGAAGCCCGCAAGCTCATCGCCGAGCAGGCGTCCGAGATCGACACCGCCGACGCGCAGAACCTCGAAGAGAAGGCCATCTCGTTGATCGGCCGGCCGCTCTACGAGGCGTTCGTGAAGGGCTACACCGCCAAGCAGTGGCAGACCGATCCGAAGGAGCTGCCGGCGTCGAACATCACCCGGTTGCCGGTGCGCTACACCTTCGACAACCGCTACTTCAGCGACACCTACGAGGGCCTGCCGGCCGCGGGTTACACGGCGTGGTTGCAGAACATGGCCGCCGACGACCGCATCGAGGTCAGGCTGAACACCGACTGGTTCGACGTCCGTGACGAACTGCGCGCCGCCAACCCGGACGCCCCGGTTGTCTACACCGGGCCGCTAGACCGCTACTTCGACTACGCCGAAGGCCGACTCGGCTGGCGCACACTCGATTTCGAGGTGGAAGTGCTGCCGATCGGCGACTTCCAGGGCACGCCGGTGATGAACTACAACGATCCCGACGTCCCCTACACCCGCATCCACGAGTTCCGTCACTTCCACCTCGAGCGCGATTACCCGACCGACAAGACGGTCATCATGCGCGAGTACTCCCGGTTCGCCGATGACGACGACGAGCCCTACTATCCGATCAATACCGAGGCCGACCGCGCCCTGTTGGCCGCCTATCGTGCCAGGGCGAAGTCCGAGACGGCGTCTTCGAAGGTGCTGTTCGGCGGACGCTTGGGCACCTATCAATATCTGGATATGCATATGGCCATTGCCAGCGCTTTGAGCATGTACGACAACGTCCTTGCGCCGCATCTGCGAGACGGCGCCCCGCTGATCGAAGAAGGCGCCAAATGAGTGCCGTGAGCCTGCTGTCGCGCATCATCCTGCCGCGGCCGGGTGAGCCGCTCGACGTCCGCAAGCTCTACCTCGAGGAGTCCACCACCAACGCCCGTCGCGCGCACGCGACCAGCCGCACGTCGCTCGAGATCGGCGCCGAGTCCGAGGTGTCGTTTGCGACGTACTTCAACGCGTTCCCGGCCAGCTACTGGCGGCGCTGGTCGATCTGCCCCGCCGTGGTGCTGCGCGTCGAACTCGTCGGAACCGGACGCGTCGACCTCTACCGGACCAAGGCCACCGGGGCGCGGATCTTCATCGAAGGTCGCGAATTCGCCGGCAGCGAGGACCAGCCCCAGGTGCTGGAAATAGAGGTGGGACTGCGGCCGTTCGAGGACGGCGGCTGGATCTGGTTCGACATCACCACCGACACCAGGGTCACCCTGGTCAGCGGCGGCTGGTATGCGCCGATGCCGGCCCCGGGCACGGCCAACATCGCCGTCGGGATCCCGACGTTCAACCGGCCGTCGGACTGCGCCAACGCGCTGTCCGAGCTCACCGCGGATCCGCTGGTGGACGAGGTGATCGGCGCGGTGATCGTGCCCGATCAGGGCACCCGCAAGGTGCGTGACCACCCGAACTTCCCGGCGGCGGCGTCGAAACTCGGTGCCCGCCTGTCCATTCACGACCAGCCCAACCTGGGCGGTTCCGGCGGCTACAGCCGGGTGATGTACGAGGCGCTGAAAAACACCGACTGCCAACAGATCCTGTTCATGGATGACGACATCCGCATCGAGCCGGACTCGATTCTGCGGGTGCTGGCGATGAGCCGGTTCGCCAAGAGCCCGATGCTCGTCGGCGGCCAGATGCTGAACCTGCAGGAGCCCTCGCACCTGCACATCATGGGCGAAGTGGTGAACCGGGCGAACTTCATGTGGACCGCCGCGCCGCACACCGAATACGACCACGATTTCGCCGAGTACCCGCTCAGCGACAACGAGGACAAGAGCAAGCTGCTGCACCGGCGCATCGACGTCGACTACAACGGCTGGTGGACCTGCATGATCCCGCGGCAGGTTGCCGAGGAGCTGGGCCAGCCGCTGCCGTTGTTCATCAAGTGGGACGACGCCGATTACGGGCTGCGGGCCGCCGAGCACGGCTACCCGACCGTCACGCTGCCCGGTGCGGCAATCTGGCACATGGCGTGGAGCGACAAGGACGACGCCATCGACTGGCAGGCCTACTTTCACCTGCGCAACCGGCTGGTGGTCGCGGCCATGCACTGGGATGGTGACATCTCCGGCCTGGTCCGCAGCCACCTCAAGGCGACACTGAAACACCTTGCCTGTCTTGAATATTCGACGGTGGAGATCCAGAACCGGGCCATCGACGACTTCCTGGCGGGGCCGGAGCACATCTTCTCGATCCTGGAATCGGCGCTGCCCGAGGTACACCGGCTGCGCAAGGCCTACCCGGACGCGGTGGTGCTGCCGGCGGCCAGCGAACTACCCGCGCCGCTGAACATGACCCGGGAGATGAAGCCACCGGTGAACCCGGTGACCATCAGCTACCGGCTGGCCCGGGGGATCCTGCACAACATGAAGGCAGCCGACCCGGCGCACCACGTGCGGCCCGAGTACAACGTGCCCACCCAGGACGCCCGCTGGTTCCGGCTGTGCACGGTCGACGGCGTCACCGTCACCACCGCCGACGGGTGCGGCGTGGTCTACCGGCAGCGTGACCGGGCCAAGATGCTCTCGCTGCTGTTCCAGTCGATCCGCCGGCAGCGCAAGCTGGCCCGCCGGTTCGATGAGATGCGCCGGGTCTACCGCGAAGCGTTGCCGGTGCTGTCCAGCAAGCAGAAGTGGGAGACGGTGCTGCTTCCCAGCGGCGCGGCAGCCAGCCAAGAGCCCAGACATGGCTGATACCGCGGAGTCACCGCGCGGCGAGGTTGCCGCGATGGTGGCCGTTCAGTCGGCGCTGGCCGACCGTCCCGGGGCGCTGGCCGTCACCCGCGCGATGTCGCACTTCGGCGAGCACAGCCTCGGGTGGCTGGTGGTGGCACTGCTCGGGGCGATTCTGTCCCCGAGCCGCCGCCGGGAGTGGATCCTGGCCGGCGGCGGCGCCTTCGCCGCCCACGCGGCCGCCGTCCTCGTCAAGCGGGTGGTACGGCGTGAACGGCCGCACCACCCGGCCGTCGCGGTGAATGTCGGCACGCCCAGCCGGCTCAGCTTCCCGTCGGCGCACGCAACTTCCACGACGGCCGCGGCGATCCTGCTCGGCCGGGTGACCGGCCTGCCGCTGCCAGCGCTGTTGGTCCCGCCGATGGCGCTGTCGCGAATATTGCTGGGCGTGCACTATCCGAGCGACGTGGCCGCGGGTGTCGCGCTCGGCGCCGGGGTCGCCGGACTAGCCGTTCGGGTTGACAGCGCGGCTCGAAAGAGGTGGGTGTGATGAGCGACGACGCGACGAAGGTTGCTGGACCGCCGGGGAACCTGGTCGCCGGGGTGATCAAGGCGATCCGCCCGCGGCAGTGGGTGAAAAACGTGCTGGTGCTCGCCGCGCCGTTGGCCGCGTTGGGCGGCCCCGACCCCTACGACTACAAGAAATTGGCGTTCCAGGTCACCGTGGCGTTCGTGGTGTTCAGCCTCGCCGCGTCGGCGGTGTATCTGGTCAACGACGCGCGCGACGTCGAAGCGGACCGTGAACATCCGACCAAGAGGTTCCGGCCGATCGCGGCCGGCGTCGTGCCTGAATGGCTGGCGTACGCGTTGGCCGTGGCCCTCGGCGTCGGTTCGCTGGTGCTGGCCTTCTGGCTGACGCCCAATCTGGCCGTGGTGATGGCCGTCTATCTGGGCATGCAGCTGGGCTACTGCTTCGGCCTCAAACACCAAGCGGTGATGGACATCTGCATCGTGTCGTCGGCGTATCTGATCCGCGCCATCGCGGGCGGTGCTGCCACGAACATCTACCTGTCCAAATGGTTCCTGTTGACGGCGGCATTCGGGTCGCTGTTCATGGTGGCCGGCAAGCGCTACGCCGAGCTGCAACTGGCCGAGCGCACCGGCGCGGCCATCCGCAAGTCGTTGGAGAGTTACACCAGCACCTACTTACGTTTCGTATGGACGCTGTCGGCCACCGCGGTGGTGTTGTGCTACGGGCTGTGGGCCTTCGAACGCGACGGCCGCAACGGATCCTGGTTCGCGGTGTCGATGATTCCGTTCACCATCGCGATCCTGCGGTACGCGGTGGACGTCGACGGCGGGCTGGCCGGAGAGCCCGAGGACATCGCGCTGCGCGACCGGGTTCTGCAAATGCTGGCGCTGGCGTGGATCGCAACAGTTGGTGCTGCTGTTGCTTTCGGCTAGCGAAAAGTTCAAAGCGCTACAGCAGGCGGCGCTGGCGCGCCGGGCGCCGGCGCGGCGGGTCAAGTGGCCGGTCTTTCCCTTCGATCTGAGCGTTCGAGTGAGCCTATGGGTCAGCGTGGCGGTGGTCGCCGTGCTGTTCGGGTGGGGTGCCTGGCAACGCCGCTGGATCGCCGACGACGGATTGATCGTGCTACGCACGGTGCGAAACCTGTTGGCCGGCAACGGTCCGGTGTTCAATGCCGGGGAGCGGGTGGAGGCCAACACCTCTACGGTCTGGACCTATCTGCTGTACGTGGCCAGCTGGGTGGGCGGCCCGCTGCGCTTGGAATACGTGGCCCTGGCCGTTGCCCTGACGCTGTCCGTGCTGGGCGTGGTGCTGCTGATGCTGGGCACCGCCCGGTTGTTTGCTCCCAGCCTGCGCGGCCGCCGGGCGATCATGTTGCCGGCCGGGGCGCTGGTCTACATCGCCGTCCCGCCCGCCCGCGACTTCGCGACGTCCGGGCTCGAGAGCGGGCTGGTGATGGCTTATCTCGGGCTGCTGTGGTGGATGATGGTTTGCTGGGCGCAGCCGCTTCGGGTGCGCCCGGAGAGCCGGTGGTTCATCGTCGCGCTGGCCTTCGTCGCGGGCTGCAGCGTGCTGGTGCGTCCGGAGCTGGCGCTGATCGGTGGGGCGGCGTTGGTCATGATGATGATCGCCGCGCGCAGCTGGCGACGGCGGGGTTTGATCGTGCTGGCCGGCGGCCTGCTGCCGGTGGCCTACCAGATCTTCCGGATGGGCTATTACGGACTGTTGGTGCCGGGGACCGCGCTGGCCAAGGACGCCGCCGGAGACAAGTGGTCACAGGGCCTGATCTATCTGTCGAACTTCAACCGGCCCTACGCGCTGTGGGTGCCCGTCGTCCTGCTGGTGCCGTTGGGAATCGTGCTGATGGCGGCGCGGCGCAGGCCTTCGTTCATGCGGCCGGCGCTCGCGCCGGATTACGGACGGGTGGCCCGCGCGGTGCAGAGTCCGGCCGCAGTGGTGATCTTCATGGTCGGCAGCGGCTTGCTGCAGGCGTTGTACTGGATCCGCCAGGGCGGCGACTTCATGCATGGCCGGGTGCTGCTGACGCCGCTGTTCTGTTTGCTGGCACCGGTGGCGGTGATCCCCGTGGCGATTCCCGACGGGAAGGACTTCTCGCGCGAGACCGGCTACTGGGTGGCCGGCGCGGTCAGCGTGCTCTGGCTGGGTGTCGCCGGCTGGTCGTTGTGGGCGGCGAACTCGCCGGGCCTCGGCGACGACGCCACCCACGTCACCTACTCCGGGATCGTCGACGAGCGCCGCTTCTACGCCCAGGCCACCGGCCGCGCGCATCCGCTGACGGCCGCCGACTACCTCGACTACCCGCGCATGGCCGCCGTCCTGGTGGCCCTGAACAACACCCCGGACGGGGCGCTGCTGCTGCCGTCGGGCAATTACACCCAGTGGGACCTGGTGCCGATGATTCCGCCCGGCAGCTCGCCCGGGGTTCCGGCCACCCAAAAGCCGCAACACGCGGTGTTCTTCACCAACCTCGGCATGCTGGGCATGAACGTGGGCCTGGACGTCCGGGTACTGGATCAGATCGGGTTGGCCAACCCGCTGGCCGCGCACACCGAACGGCTCAAGCACGGGCGGATCGGCCACGACAAGAATCTGTTCCCCGACTGGGTGGTTGCCGACGGGCCCTGGGTGAAGTGGCCGCCGGGCATCCCCGCTTACCTCGATCAGCAGTGGGTGGCCGAGGCGGAGGCGGCGCTGCAGTGCCCCGGCACCCGCGCGGTGCTGAACTCGGTCCGGGCGCCGATGACGCCGCGCCGCTTCCTCTCCAACCTGCTGCACTCGTTCGAGTTCACGCAGTACCGGATCGATCGGGTGCCGCGGTACGAACTCGCCCGCTGTGGACTGCCGGTTCCGCACGTCCCACCGTCCCCGCCGCGGGAATGAGCGCCGGGCGAAATCGGCGTCCGTTCGACGCACTTGCAAATATTTTTTTCCGCGACGCGGTCCCGACACCGATTCTGGTACTGCCATGAGACTGGCAGCAACATCACATCTGGCCTTCACCTGCGTGCACCCGGCGGTGGGCACATGCGGAAATGCCGATGCGAGACCCGCTTTCGGCCTCGTAAACGGGCCCGGATCACGCCCGGATAACGCCGCCAGCGACCTCCTGGAGAAGAGCGGTTGGGGCATCGTGTGGTTGACTACACGAGCACTGCAGCGCCGCGTGCGTGCAGTCTGACCCAAATCGGGACGCGCCCTCCAAGCACAGCGATGCGCAAGGATGCGCCCAAAAGGATGAGGATGAGGAAGCAAGGATGAAGCTTGTTGACAGGTTTCGTGGTGCCCTGACGGGGATGCCGCGCCGTCTCGCCGTGGGAGCCGTTGGTGCGGCCCTGCTGGCGAGTGTGGTCGGTTTCGTCGGCGGCTCGGCGACCGCGAGTGCGTTCTCGCGTCCGGGCCTTCCGGTGGAGTACCTGCAGGTGCCGTCGGCGGCAATGGGACGCAGCATCAAGATCCAGTTCCAGAGCGGTGGAGCCAACTCGCCCGCGCTGTACCTGCTCGACGGCATGCGTGCACAGGACGACTTCAACGGCTGGGACATCAACACACCGGCGTTCGAGTGGTACAACCAGTCGGGCATCTCGGTGGTCATGCCCGTCGGTGGCCAGTCCAGCTTCTACAGCGACTGGTACAACCCGGCCTGCGGTAAGGCCGGCTGCACCACGTACAAGTGGGAGACCTTCCTGACCAGCGAGCTCCCGGCCTACCTGGCGAGCAACAAGCAGGTCAAGCCGACCGGCAGCGCTGCCGTCGGTCTGTCGATGGCCGGTTCGTCGGCGCTGATCCTGGCCGCCTACCACCCCGACCAGTTCGTCTACGCCGGCTCGCTGTCGGCGCTGCTGGACCCGTCCCAGGGCATGGGGCCGTCGTTGATTGGCTTGGCCATGGGTGACGCCGGTGGCTACAAGGCCTCCGACATGTGGGGCCCGAAGGAAGACCCGGCGTGGCAGCGCAACGACCCGTCGCTTCAGGTCAGCCGGCTGGTCGCGAACAACACCCGCATCTGGATCTACTGCGGTAACGGTAAGCCGTCGGACCTCGGTGGCGACAACCTGCCCGCCAAGTTCCTGGAAGGCTTCGTGCGCACCAGCAACATCAAGTTCCAGGACGCCTACAACGCGGCCGGTGGCCACAACGCGGTGTTCAACTTCGACGCCAACGGCACGCACGACTGGCCGTACTGGGGCTCGCAGCTGAACGCCATGAAGGGTGACCTGCAGAGCACGCTGGGTGCGACCCCGGGCGCCGGTCCCGCGACCGCTGCTCAGGTCGGGGTGAACCAGGGCACCGGCACTGGCACCTAAACCACAGGCGTAAGAACCGCTGCAAACGGCGGCGACCCACTCGGGTCGCCGCCGTTTGTTATCGGCTTGTCAGCTCCCCTTTATCCCGCCGATACAGGTGTGGTTAGCTACCTTGCGGGCAGGATGCGCTGCGCGGCGAAACACCATGGAGGTGCACATGAGGGGTCTGTCGGTGCTGGTACGACTGCTCGGCGTTGCCGTGCTGGCAGTCGCCTTCGCTGGGCTGGCGGCCGGGGGGTCACTTGGTCTCGCGGGTCACGCCAAGGCGGCCCCGTACGAAACCCTGATGGTGCCCTCGGGAGCGATGGGCCGCGACATCCCGGTGGCGTTCCTGGCCGGCGGACCGCACGCCGTGTACCTGCTGGACGCGGCCGACGCGGCGCCGGACGTCAGCAACTGGGTCACCGCGGGCAACGCGATGAACACCCTTGCCGGCAAGGGAATTTCGGTGGTGGCGCCGGCCGGTGGTGCCTTCAGCATGTACACCAACTGGGAGCAGGACGGCAGCAAGCAGTGGGACACGTTCCTGTCCAGCGAGCTGCCTGACTGGCTGGCGGCCAACAAGGGGCTGGCGCCCGGCGGGCACGGCGTGGTCGGCGCTTCCCAGGGTGGGTACGGCGCGATGGCGCTGGCCGCCTTCCACCCCGACCGCTTCGGCTTCGCCGGCTCGCTGTCCGGGTTCCTGTACCCGTCGGAAACCTTCACCAACGGCGCGATCCTGGCCGGGCTGCAGCAGTTCGGCGGCGTGGACGGCAACGGCATGTGGGGCGCCCCGCAGCTGGGCCGTTGGAAGTGGCACGACCCGTGGGTGCACGAGGCGCTGCTGGCGCAGAACAACACCCGGGTGTGGGTCTGGAGCCCGACCGCGGGGGGTGCCAGCAATCCCGCCGCCATGCTCGGAGCTCAGGACGCGGCGATGGGCACCAGCCGCAACTTCTACCAGCACTACCGCGAGGTCGGCGGCCACAACGGCCACTTCGACTTCCCGGGCGGCGGTGACAACGGCTG
This sequence comes from Mycobacterium asiaticum, assembly GCF_001668675.1. Classification (GTDB taxonomy): domain Bacteria; phylum Actinomycetota; class Actinomycetes; order Mycobacteriales; family Mycobacteriaceae; genus Mycobacterium; species Mycobacterium asiaticum_D. The sequence continues at coordinate 14,178 of NZ_LZKQ01000177.1, forward strand.
GGGCTCGTGGGCCGGGCAACTCGGCGCGATGTCCGGCGACATCGTCGGCGCGATTCGCTAGCCCGCGGATTCGACCCGACATCCGACCTGACGCCGGCACCCTGAGGGCCGGCTGAGAATCCGCGGGAGTGCCCTGACGGGCCGGTACCGTGTATTGAGGTGAGTCAGGGCGCGAAGTGGCGCTCCCGCATCTTTGTGCAGACCACTTGCCCCCATCCGGACACTGTTAGCGGGAGAACATGGCCAACAACGCCCGTCGTAAACGCCACCGACGCCTGGCCTGGCTGGCGGCCGGCTCGCTGGCCTTGGTGGTCGCGCTGGTCATCATCGGCGGAGTGATGCTGCTGCGCCACCAGGACGTGCCGCCCAGCGCGGTGCCGCCGGGCGTGCTGCCGACGGGGCCGACCAGCTCCCACCCGAAGAAACCGCGTCCGGCTTCCCAGGACGCCTCCTGCCCGGACGTGCAGTTGGTCTCCGTTCCCGGCACCTGGGAATCCTGGCCTACCGACGACCCGCTGAACCCGACGCAGTTCCCGCGGGCCCTGTTGCTCAACGTGACCGGACCGATCAGCCAGCAGTTCGGTGGCGGCCGGGTGCAGACGTACACCGTTCCCTACACCGCCCAGTTCCGGAATCCGCTGTCCGCCGACGGGCAGATGAGCTACAACGACAGCCGCGCCGAGGGCACCCGCGCGACGGTCAAGGCGATCACCGACATGAACAACAAGTGCCCGTTGACGAGTTACGTCATCATCGGCTTCTCGCAGGGTGCCGTGATCGCCGGTGACGTCGCCAGCGACATCGGCAATGGGCGCGGTCCGGTGGACGAGGACCTGGTTCTGGGTGTGACGTTGATCGCTGACGGGCGGCGTGAAGAGGGGGTCGGTAACAACATTCCCCCGACGCCGCCGGGCGTGGGCGCGGAGATCACGCTGCACGAGGTTCCCGTGCTCGCCGGCCTCGGCCTGACCATGACCGGGTCCCGTCCGGGCGGCTTCGGCGACCTCAACGGCCGCACCAACGAAATCTGCGCCGAAGGCGATCTGATCTGTGCCGCCCCTAAGGAGGCGTTCAGTCCCGCCAACCTTCCCACCACGCTGAATACCCTCGCGGGGGGCGCGGGACAGCCCATCCACGCGCTGTACGCCACGACGGACTTCTGGAGTTCGGACGGCCAGTCCGCTACCCAGTGGACGCTGAACTGGGCGCAGGGCGTGCTGGACAAGGCTCCACATCCCAAACACGGGTGAGCTCTGTAGCTGGATTATCTAGCTGGGCTATTAGACACACCGCTCGTGCGGCGGTAAGTCACGCGATCAGGCGTACCTTGTGATTTGGTCTGCCGCTCGCGGCCCCTTAACATTAAGAGAAAATTAAGAGGATGTGGTTGACCCGCTTGGGTCGAAGTTGGCTGAGACACGCGCCGTTCGAAGACAGGCGCTGGTCGGGGCCAAGCCGCGCGTAGAACTTCCGTCGGCTTGGCCGACACCTAGAGAGCTTTTAACAGAGAGGGCGACATGGCGTACCACAACCCGTTCATCGTGAACGGAAAGATCAGGTTTCCGTCCAACACCAACCTGGTCCGGCACGTCGAGAAATGGGCGAAGGTGCGTGGCGACAAGTTGGCGTACCGGTTCCTGGACTTCTCCACCGAGCGCGACGGTATCGAACGCGACATCCTCTGGTCGGAGTTCAGTGCCCGCAACCGCGCGGTCGGTGCCCGGCTGCAGCAGGTCACCCAGCCGGGTGACCGGATCGCCATTCTTTGCCCGCAGAACCTGGACTACATGGTCTCCTTCTTCGGCGCGCTGTACTCCGGCCGGATCGCCGTGCCGTTGTTCGACCCGTCCGAGCCGGGCCACGTCGGCCGGTTGCACGCGGTGCTCGACGACTGCACGCCGTCGACCATCCTGACCACCACCGAGTCCGCCGAGGGCGTGCGCAAGTTCATCCGGGCCCGCTCGGTCAAGGAACGGCCCCGCGTGATCGCCGTCGACGCGGTGCCCAACGAGGTCGCCCAGACCTGGGTGGAGCCCGACGCCGACGAGAACACGATCGCCTACCTGCAGTACACCTCCGGATCCACCCGCACCCCGACCGGTGTGCAGATCACCCACCTGAACCTGCCCACCAACGTGCTGCAGGTGCTCAACGCGCTGGAGGGCGCCGAAGGCGACCGCGGCGTCAGCTGGCTGCCGTTCTTCCACGACATGGGGCTGATCACGGTGCTGCTGACGTCGGTCCTCGGCCAGAGCTTCACCTTTATGACCCCGGCCGCGTTCGTGCGCCGGCCCGGCCGTTGGATCCGTGAGTTGGCGCGCAAGCCGGGGGAGACCGGCGGCACCTTCTCCGCCGCCCCGAACTTCGCCTTCGAGCACGCCGCGGTGCGCGGCCTGCCCCGCGACGACGAGCCGCCACTGGACCTGAGCAACGTCAAGGGCATCCTCAACGGCAGCGAGCCGGTGTCGCCGGCGTCCATGCGCAAGTTCTTCAAGGCTTTCGAGCCCTACGGTCTGCCCGAAACCGCGATCAAGCCCTCCTACGGGTTGGCCGAGGCGACGCTGTTCGTCTCGACCACCGCGCCCGACGCGACCCCCACGGTCATTCACGTCGACCGCGACGAACTGAACAAGCAGCGCTTCGTGCAGGTGCCCGCCGACTCGCCCAAGGCCGTCGCGCAGGTTTCCGCCGGCAAGATCGGCGTCGACGAGTGGGCGGTCATCGTGGACCCGGACACCGCCAGCGAGTTGCCGGACGGGCAGATCGGTGAGATCTGGCTGCACGGCAACAACCTGGGTATCGGCTACTGGGGCAAGGAAGAGGAAACGGCCAACGTCTTCAAGAACATCCTGAAGTCGCGGGTCAACGAGTCGCACGCCGAGGGAGCCCCCGACGACGGACTGTGGGTGCGCACCGGTGACTACGGCACCTACCACGACGGCCACCTCTATATCGCGGGTCGGATCAAGGACCTCGTCATCATCGACGGCCGCAACCACTACCCGCAGGACCTCGAGTACACCGCGCAGGAATCCACCAAGGCGCTGCGGGTGGGCTACGTGGCGGCGTTCTCGGTGCCGGCCAACCAGCTGCCGCAGAAGGTGTTCGACGACCCGCACGCCGGCCTGAAGTTCGACCCCGAGGACACCTCCGAGCAGTTGGTGATCGTCGGGGAGCGGGCGGCCGGTACGCACAAGCTCGAGTACCAGCCGATCGCCGACGACATCCGCGCCGCCATCGCCGTCGGGCACGGGGTGACCGTGCGCGACGTGCTGCTGGTCCAGGCCGGCTCCATCCCCCGAACCTCCAGCGGCAAGATCGGCCGGCGCGCCTGCCGCGCGGCCTACATCGACGGCAGCCTGCGCAGTGGCGTTGGCTCGCCGACGGCGTTCGCCGCCAACAACTGAGCGCAGAACCAAAAGCGCAGAACTAAAGGTAATCAATGTCTGACATCAGCGATTCCCAGGAGAACCTGCCCGCCACAAGCGCCGAGCCCGCCAAGAAGACCGACATGACGGTGAAGACCAACATGACGGTGCCCGAAATGCGGCAATGGCTGCGCAACTGGGTCGGCAAGGCGGTCGGGAAATCTCCCGACGACATCGACGAGTCGGTACCCATGGTCGAGCTCGGCCTGGCGTCGCGTGACGCGGTGGCGATGGCGGCCGACATCGAAGACCTGACCGGAGTCACCCTGTCGGTCGCGGTCGCGTTCCAGCACCCGACCATCGAGTCGCTCGCCACCCGCATCATCGAGGGCGAGCCGGAGACGGCCGATGACGACTCCGATGACGCCGACTGGACCCGCAACGGTCCAGCCGAGCGGGTCGACATCGCGATCGTCGGCCTTTCCACCCGCTTCCCGGGCGACATGAACTCCCCGGAGGAGACCTGGCAGGCGCTGATGGAGGGTCGGGACGCGATCACCGACCTGCCCGAGGGCCGCTGGTCGGAATTCCTCGAGGAGCCCCGACTGGCCGAGCGGGTGGCCAAAGCCCGCACCCGCGGCGGCTACCTCAAGGACATCAAGGGCTTCGACTCCGAGTTCTTCGCGGTGGCCAAGACCGAGGCCGACAACATCGACCCGCAACAGCGGATGGCGCTGGAGCTCACTTGGGAGGCGCTGGAAAACGCCCGGATCCCGGCGTCCAGCCTGCGCGGTGAGTCGGTCGGCGTGTTCGTCGGTGTCACCAACAACGACTACGGATTCCTGGCGATCTCCGACCCGACCGTCGCGCACCCCTACGCGATCACCGGTAACTCGGGCGCGGTCATCGCCAACCGGGTGTCCTACTTCTACGACTTCCGCGGGCCGTCGGTCATGGTCGACACCGCGTGCTCGAGTTCCCTGGTGGCGATGCACCAGGCCGTGCAGGCGCTGCGCAACGGCGAGGCCGACGTGGCGATCGCCGGTGGCGTCAACGCCCTGGTGACGCCGGCCGTCACGCTGGGCTTCGACGAGATCGGCGCGGTGCTGTCCCCGGACGGCCGGATCAAGTCGTTCTCCGCCGACGCCGACGGCTACACCCGTTCCGAGGGCGCCGGCATGGTGGTGCTCAAGCGGGTTGACGATGCCCGCCGCGACGGCGACCAGATCCTGGCCGTCATCGCCGGCAGCGCGGTCAACCACGACGGCCGCTCCAACGGCCTGATCGCCCCCAACCAGGACGCGCAGGCCGATGTGCTGCGCCGGGCCTACAAGGACGCCGGCATCGACCCGCGCACCGTCGACTACATCGAGGCGCACGGCACCGGCACCATCCTGGGTGACCCGATCGAGGCCGAGGCGCTGGGCCGGGTCGTCGGCAAGGGCCGTCCGGCCGATCGGCCGGCGCTGCTGGGCGCGATCAAGACCAACATCGGCCACCTGGAGTCGGCCGCGGGTGTGGCCAGCATGGCCAAGGTGGTGCTGGCGCTGCAGCACAACAAGCTGCCACCGTCGATCAACTTCGCCGGCCCGAGCCCCTACATCGACTTCGAGGCCACGCGTCTGAAGGTGATCGACCAGCCCACCGACTGGCCGCGCTACGGCGGCTACGCGCTGGCCGGTGTGTCCAGCTTCGGGTTCGGTGGCGCCAACGCGCACTTGGTCGTGCGTGAGGTATTGCCGCGCGATGTCATCGAGAAGCAGCCGGAGCCCGAGACCTCCCCGCAAGCCGCGGTGGTGTCGGCCGGCGGCGACCTGGCCGAACCTCAGGGCCACTCGCTGCGCTTCGACGAGTACGGCGAGATCATCACCGACGACGCCCCGGTGGCCGCCGCCGAGGATGAGCCGGAACTGCCCGGCATCACCGAGGAGGCCCTGGCGCTCAAGGCGGCGGCGTTGGAAGAGCTTGCCACGCAGGAGCTTCCGGCCCCGGTGATCCCGTTGGCGGTGTCGGCGTTTTTGACTTCGCGCAAGAAGGCCGCCGCCGCCGAACTGGCGGACTGGATGGAGAGTCCCGAAGGCCAGGCGTCGTCTTTGGAGTCGATCGGTCGGTCGCTGTCGCGGCGCAACCACGGCCGTTCCCGCGCGGTGGTGCTGGCCCGCGACCACGAGGAGGCCATCAAGGGCCTGCGCGCGATCGCCGAAGGCAAGCAACGACCCAACGTCTTCAGCGCCGACGGGCCAGTGACCAACGGCCCGGTGTGGGTGCTGGCCGGGTTTGGTGCGCAGCACCGCAAGATGGGCAAGAGCCTGTATCTGCGCAACGAGGTCTTCGCCGAGTGGATCGAGAAGGTCGACGCGCTGATCCAGGACGAGCTGGGCTACTCCGTGCTCGAACTGATCCTGGACGACTCGCAGGACTACGGCATCGAGACCACGCAGGTCACCATCTTCGCGATCCAGATCGCGCTGGGCGAGTTGCTCAAGCACCACGGCGCCAAGCCCGCGGCGGTCGTCGGGCAATCGCTGGGTGAGGCCGCGTCGGCGTACTTCGCCGGCGGCCTGTCGCTGCGGGACGCCACCCGCACCATCTGCTCGCGTTCGCACCTGATGGGCGAGGGCGAGGCGATGCTGTTCGGTGAGTACATCCGGTTGATGGCGCTGGTGGAGTACTCCGCCGACGAGATCAAGACGGTGTTCTCCGACTTCCCCGACCTGGAGGTGTGCGTCTACGCCGCACCCACCCAGACCGTGATCGGCGGCCCACCCGACCAGGTGGACGCGATCATCGCCAGGGCGGAGTCCGAGGGCAAGTTCGCTCGCAAGTTCCAGACCAAGGGCGCCAGCCACACCCAGCAGATGGACCCGCTGCTCGGTGAGCTCGCCGCCGAACTGCAGGGCATCAAGCCGATGAGCCCGACGTGCGGCATCTACTCGACCGTGCACGAGGGCAGCTACATCAAGCCCGGCAGCGACCCGATCCACGACGTGGACTACTGGAAGAAGGGGCTGCGGCACAGCGTCTACTTCACCCACGGCATTCGTAACGCGGTCGACAGCGGGCACACCACCTTCCTCGAGCTCGCGCCCAACCCGGTGGCGTTGATGCAGGTGGGGCTGACCACGGCGTCGGCCGGTCTGCACGATGCGCAGCTGATCCCGACGCTGGCCCGCAAGCAGGACGAGGTCGAGTCGATGATCTCGGCGATGGCCCAGCTGTACGTGCACGGCCACGACCTGGACGTGCGGACGCTGTTCACCCGGGCTTCTGGTCCCGAGGACTATGCGAACATTCCGCCGACCCGGTTCAAGCGCAAGGAGCACTGGCTGCCCGTGCACTTCTCCGGCGACGCGTCGGTGATGATTCCCGGCAACCATGTCGCGCTGCCCGACGGCCGGCACGTCTGGGAGTACGCACCGCGGGACGGCCAGGCCGACCTGGTCGCGTTGGTGAAGGCGGCCGCCACGCAAGTGCTGCCGGACGCCACGTTGACGGCGGCCGAGCAGCGTGCGGTGCCCGGCGAAGGCGCGCGGTTGGTGACGACGCTGACGCGTCATCCCGGCGGCGCCTCGGTTCAGGTGCACGCCCGCATCGATGAATCGTTCACCCTGGTCTACGACGCGCTGGTGACCCGGGGCGGTACCGAGTCGGTGCTGCCGGCGGCGGTCGGCGCGGGCACGGCGGTCGCCGTTTCGGCGGCCAGTCCGGTCACCGAGACGGCGGGCTCTCCGGTTCAGCAGGACGATGCCGCCGAGACGCTCACCGACAGCCTGACCAACCGGTACCTGCCTTCGAACGTGGGCCGGTGGTCGCCGGATTCCGGCGAAACCATCGCCGAGCGGTTGGGCACCATCGTGGCCGCGGCCATGGGCTACGAGCCCGAGGACCTGCCGTGGGAGGTCCCGCTGATCGAGCTCGGCCTGGACTCGCTGATGGCGGTGCGGATCAAGAACCGGGTCGAGTACGACTTCGACCTGCCACCGATCCAGCTGACCGCGGTGCGCGACGCGAACCTGTATGCCGTGGAGAAGCTGATCGAGTACGCGATCGAGCACCGCGACGAGGTGCAGCAGCTGCACGAGTACCAGAAGACGCAGACAACCGAGGAGATCGCGCGGGCGCAGGCCGAATTGCTCAGCGGTGCATCGCCGGCCAGCCTGGTGGCGCCGGCGCCGGACCCGCAGGCCGAGCCGCAGACGCAGCCCGAGCCGCAGACGCCTTCGGCACAGCCGGAGACGCAGGCGGCACCGCCGCCGTCGGACGTGCCGATTCCGCCGCCCCCGACCAACCCGCTGGGCCCGTCGGGCGCCAACGGCAACAGCAACGGCACCGGCGACAAGGCGCCGGATCTGAAGGGCGCCGCTGAGGCGCTCAACCAGGAGGCGGTCGCCCAAGCGCTCAACTCTGACGTACCGCCGCGCGACGCCGCCGAACGGGTCACGTTCGCGACGTGGGCGATTGTCACGGGCAAGTCAGCCGGCGGGATCTTCAACCTGCTGCCGAAGCTGGACGAGGCCACGGCGGAGAAGATGGCGCAGCGGCTGTCCGAGCGCGCCGAGGGACCGATCACCGCAGAGGACGTGCTGAGCTCGCCGAACATCGAGGCGCTGGCCGACAAGGTCCGCCAGTACCTGGAGGCCGGCGTCATCGACGGGTTCGTCCGCACGCTGCGGGCGCGTCCGGAGGGCAGCTCCCGGCCCCCGGTCTTCGTCTTCCACCCGGCCGGCGGATCCACCGTCGTGTACGAGCCGCTGCTCAAACGGCTGCCGCCGGACGTGCCGATGTACGGCTTCGAGCGGGTCGAAGGGTCGATCGAGGAGCGGGCCGCGCAGTATGTGCCGAAGCTCATCGAGATGCAGGGCGACGGGCCCTACATCCTGGCCGGCTGGTCGCTGGGCGGGGTGCTGGCGTACGCCTGCGCGATCGGGTTGAAGCGGGAGGGCAAGGACGTCCGCTGGGTCGGCCTGATCGACGCGGTGCGTGCCGGCGAGGAGATCCCGCAGACCAAGGAAGAGATCCGCAAGCGCTGGGACCGCTACGCGAAGTTCGCGGAGAAGACGTTCAACGTCACGATCCCGGAGATCCCGTACGAGCACCTGGAGACCCTCGACGACGAGGGCCAGGTCCGGTTCGTGCTGGACGCCGTCAGCCAGAGCGGGGTGCAGATCCCGGCCGGGATCATCGAGCACCAACGCACGTCGTACCTGGACAACCGCGCGATCGACACCGCCGAGATCCAGCCTTTCGATGGGCATGTCACGCTCTACATGGCCGATCGATACCATGACGACGCGATCATGTTCGAGCCGCGGTATGCCATCCGCAAGCCGGATGGCGGCTGGGGCGAGTACGTTTCCGACCTCGAGGTCGTGCCGATCGGTGGCGAGCACATCCAGGCCATCGACGAGCCGATCATCGCCAAGGTCGGCGAACACATGAGCCGTGCGCTGGACAAGATCTCGGGTGAGCCGGACAGAGTGGAACAGGTGAGGTAGGCGACTAGTGACGGAATTAGCTCCAGATCCAGCTCCCGTCGTTCATTCGACAGCCGAGAAGCTGGCCGAGCTGCGCGCTCGTCTGGAGCTGGCCAAGGAGCCCGGCGGTGAGAAGGCCGCCGCCAAACGCGAGAAAAAGGGCATCCCGAGCGCCCGCGCCCGCGTCCATGCGCTCGTCGACCCCGGCACGTTCTTCGAGATCGGCGCGCTGTGCAAGACGCCGGGTGACCCCAACGCGCTGTACGGCGACGGGGTGGTCACCGGGCACGCGCTGATCGACGGCCGTCCGGTCGGGGTGTTCTCGCACGACCAGACCGTTTTCCAGGGCACCGTCGGCGAGATGTTCGGCCGCAAGGTCGCCCGGCTGATGGAGTGGTGCGCGATGGTCGGCTGCCCGATCATCGGCATCCAGGACTCCGGCGGCGCCCGCATCCAGGACGCGGTCACCTCGCTCGCCTGGTACGCCGAGTTGGGTCAACGTCACGAGGCGCTGTCCGGCGTGGTGCCGCAGATCTCGCTGATCTTCGGCAAATGCGCCGGGGGAGCGGTGTATTCGCCGATCCAGGACGACCTGCTGGTGTCGGTGCGCGACCAGGGCTACTTCTTCGTCACCGGCCCCGACGTGATCCGTGAGGTCACCGGCGAGGACGTCACCCTCGACGAGCTCGGCGGCTCCGACGCGCAGGCCCGCTACGGCAACATCCACCAGGTGGTGAACTCCGAAGCCGAGGCGTTCCAGTACGTACGCGAGTTCCTGTCGTTCCTGCCGTCGAACTGCTTCGGCAAGCCGCCGGTCATCAACCCCGGGCTGGAGCCGGAGATCACCCCGACCGACCTCGAACTCGACACGATCGTGCCGGACTCCGACAATGCGGCCTACGACATGCACGAGATCCTGCTGCGCATCTTCGACGACGGGGACTTCCTGGACGTCGCGCCGCAGCACGGGCCCGCCATCATCACCGGGTACGCCCGGGTGGACGGGCGCCCGGTGGGCGTGATCGCCAACCAGCCCATGTACATGTCCGGGGCGATCGACAACGAAGCTTCCGACAAGGCGGCGCGGTTCATCAGGTTCTGCGATTCCTTCCAGATTCCGCTGGTGTTCGTGGTGGACACACCCGGGTTCCTGCCCGGCGCCGAGGAGGAGAAGCGGGGCATCATCAAGCGCGGCGGGCGGTTCCTGTACTCCGTCGTCGAGGCCGACGTGCCCAAGGTGACGATCACCATCCGCAAGTCCTACGGCGGCGCGTACGCCGTGATGGGCTCGCGGCAGCTGACCGCCGACTTCAACTTCGCCTGGCCCACCGCGCGCATCGCGGTGATCGGTGCGGAGGGGGCCGCACAGCTGCTGGTGAAGCGCTTCCCGGATCCGACGGCGCCTGAGGTGCAGCAGATCAAGAAGGACTTCATCGAGGGCTACAACCTCAACATGGCGATTCCGTGGATAGCCGCCGAGCGCGGGTTCATCGATGCGGTGGTTGACCCGCACGAGACCCGGCTGCTGCTGCGCCGGTCGCTGCACATCTTGCGGGACAAGCAGAACTGGACGCGACTGGCGCGTAAGCACGGCCTGATCCCGATCTAGCGTTTGTGGCGCGAGCAGACGCAAAAGCCCCCTCTCCGTACCGGATTCGGGGGCTTTCGCGTCTGCCCGCGGGGTGGCTGGCGCGGCGGCGGGCGGTCAACCGCGCCGAGTGTGCAAACGGCGACGCAACACGCCGGTGCGTCGTCGGGAAACGCACGCTCGATCTCAACCCGCCGGTTCTACAAACGTGATTCGCTGCCCCGCGACCGCGTAGGTGAACCGAACCGGGGTCTGGTTCTGCAGGCTTTGCCGCAGCATCGCGTGCCACGCGATGGAATTCGGTTCATCGCGGTCCAGGAAGTAGATCGCCGCAAGGTGTCCGAAGGCCACCCGCACCGCGGCATCCGGATCGCTATCCCATAGCTGGACCACCACTTGCACCTCCGGCAGTGAGTCGGCGGCGGCCTCGCCCGGCGCGACACAAATAAGCGCAAACAGCATCAGTAAGAGGGTCACCGTCATCCGGCGAGCAGACGCGAAAGCCCCTATTTTGACCATGATTCGGGTGCTTTCACGTCTGCTCGCCCAGGGTTAGCGACCCGGCGACCAGGTCGTCGAAGCGCTCCAGCGCCTCGTCGGCATCGGCGTCGATCCCGCGCAGCGGCCCATGGTCGGCCAGGTACCGCCGCGCGTAGAGTCGCGCGACCGATGCTTTGCGCTCACCACCGCGGGTCTCCCGCTCCCACGCCGCCTGCTCGGTCAGCAGCGCACCGGCGTACACGTCGCCCATGAACTGGGCCAGCGGGAAAAGCCGCGCCTCGGCCACTGGGCCATCCAACTTCTGCCAGGCCGTGACGGCCGCGTCCACATCTTCGATCCGATCTGCCACCAGGCGGGTCGTCTCGTCGTCGTCGGAGACGGACACCGCGTCGCGCATCCGGCCCAGCAGCGCCTCGTGGGCCTGGGTCTGCACGATGCCGCGCCGCACGTCCAGGCACAAAATGTTGTCCGGCCCCTCCCAGATGGTGTTCACCTGCCCGTCGCGCAATAGCCTTGCCACCGGCCAAGTTTCGATATAGCCGTTGCCGCCGTGGATCTCGATCGCGTCGGACGCCGCGGTAATGCCCAGCCGGGCGACCTTGAGCTTGGTGACCGGGACGGCGATACGTTGCCGCACCCCCCGCGGCTGACGGTGGTTCTTCGCGCCGGTGCCGTCGAAGACCAGCGCCTGCGCCGCTTCGACGTCGACGATCAGCTCCGCGAGCTTGCGTCGCATCAGCGGCTTGTCGATCAGCGCACCGCCGAACGCCTGCCGCTGCCGGGCGTAGCACAACGACTCGACCAGAGCGCGTCGTGCGTTGGCGAGTCCGAACAGCGCGATGCCGAGGCGCGCCGCGTTGGTCAGCTCCATCATCCGGCCCAGGCCCTTTCCGTCGGACGGACCCGAGTCACCTGACGGCTCACCGGACAGCAGAAAAGCTTCCGCGTCGACGAACTCGACCTCGCCGGAAGCGACCGACCGAGTACCGAGTTTGTCCTTCAGCCGGCGCACCCGCACCCCGTTGCGGGACCCGTCGCGGCGGGTGCGGAGCACCAGGAAGTTGGCGACACCGCGGCTCGAGTCCGGCGCCCCTTCCGGCTTGGCCAGCACGACGAACGCCTCGCCGGCGCAGTTGGACGCGAACCATTTGAAGCCGTTCAGCAGCCACGCGTCACCCGCGCGGCGCGCGGTCGTCTCCAGGGCGCCCAGATCCGACCCGCCGGTCCGTTCGGTAAGCAGCTGCGCCGTTTCACCGGCCCACTCACCGGCGTCGAACTTGGCCAGCACGTAATCGCGTACGTCCGGCGGCGCGTAGGCGGCCACCAGCGACTGGACCATGCCGCCGCCGGTGCCCAGCGCGCAGCCCATCCCGATGTCGGCCTGGTTGAGCAGATAGTTCGACGCGAACATCGCCAGCGACGAGCGGAAGCCCGCAGAACGCGCCGCGTCGCGCAACTTCTGCTGCGCATCCAGCACGGCGCGTTTGGACTGGGTGAACGACGGCGGCATGACGACCCGGCCGATGTCATGCCCCCAGCGGTCGTAGCGTTCCAGCCGCGGCGGATTGCGGTCGGTCTCTTCGGCCCAGCGCGCCACCGGTCCGCCCATCAGTGCACCGATGTCGGTAAGCACGGGTTCGACCGCCGCCAGCTCCTCGGGCGTCAAGTAGTACGCCATGGTGAACTGCAGGGTGGGGTCGGTCAAATACCAGTTCAATCCTGTTGCACCGGAGTAATTTTCAGTGCGGTAGCGCTCCGACTTCGCCGGTGTGGAGAACGGCAGCCGATCGACGGCCTCCAGGTCGTACTCGGTCATGCCGCGACGGTATTACATATCGGCGGTGTTTCGGGTCAGACCGGCGACACGTACTCCGAGGTGTAGAACTCTGCCGGCGCCTGATTGTTGGGATGGGGCGACGCGACGAACACCCAAACGCCCGTGGCGCCCTGTCGCAAGGGCGCCGTGATGGTCACGTTCGCCACCCCCGCGCCGTCGGTGTCCAAGCCGGTGAAGGTGGTGCCCGGGTCGCCCGGACCGCAGGTCTCTGACGAGGGCCGCGGCATCTGAATCAGGCCGATGTCGTAGTGGGCGCCCGGGCTGTTGGAGATCACCATGTTCACGTCGGCGACAACTGTCGACCCGGAGGTATGGATATTGGCTACGCCACGCCCAGCCGAGGTCCGCGGTACCTGGGTCCAGGTCTGGACGGCGCTGAAATCGCATCTGCGCAAGACCGAGCTGATCGGCACCGGTGAGTTCGCGGTTGCGATACCGGCCCCCAATGTCACCGTCGAGGCGGCCACAACCACCATTGACGTAGCGGAGAATCCCAAGCGAGTCAGCGTGTCCATCTGCCCACCCATTCCTATTCGGCCGATTTCCTGGCCCGAGATATTGACACAATTCGCGAAAACGAAACTGCAACCGAAAATTGACAACTATGCAAATCGGGCGGGCGTCTCGAATGGGATTACAGCGAAGACGTGTTGCGTTCAGAGGCAAAGGTTTTCGCAACTACGAGCCAACGGAAGCCCGGCCATTGGTTCGCATAAGCAATAGCAAAGAAGTCTTAGCGGTTCTCGGATAGCACCAGATAGTCGGTCAAGGCGTTGCCGACGGCGATGGCGCCCAACGCGGTGGGATGCAGGGGCACGCTGTCGTTGTCGGTGATATAGCCCGACACATATCGGTCGGCCGCCGGGGCGCACATGTCATGTCCCTCGGACAGCGACCGGGTGTCGAAGAACTCGATGCCCTTTTCGGCGGCGAGTTGTATTTGCCGGTCGTCGAGTTCGTCGACCTTGGCCTGCAGATAGTTGGCGTCGGGCGGCAGCACCGGTTGCTCGGGGTAACAGCCGCCGGGCCGGACGAAGGTGCCGTAGCCCACCATGATGATCCTCGCCCTGGGGGCCGCGGCGCGCAGTTGGTCGATCATGGTGGCCCAGACGGGCAACTGGGCGGCGATGGTGCTGGACAGCCGGTCTTCGTTGTCGGCGAGGAATTTTGTGCTGCACGGCTTCGGGTCGGCGCCCTTGGCCTCACAGGACTCGGCGTCGCCGGCCAACCCGATGTCGTTGGCGCCGATGGTGATCGTGATCAGGTCCGTGGGCGGGCCGATCATGTCGAGCTGACGGGGGATCAGCCCGTGGTCGGTTCGCTGCTCGCGGTTGACGACGTCGTCGGTCGTCGCTCCGCTGCACGTGACGTCGTGAAACGCGGACGCGTCGAGGCGCCGGGCCAGCACGGCGGGATAGTTGTTGGTCGACCGGTGGCAGCCGCGCGGCGCCGCCGGCTCCGGCACGCCCGGGGCGGCGGCGAAAGAGTCACCCATGGCGACGTAGTTCGGCCGCGCGGCCGCGCCCGGACCGGGCGGCGGCGTCGCGGCACATCCGCCGCACGCGACGCCGACCAGCAGGGCGATGCCCAGGCGCGTCGAGGACATGCCATCCAGTGTTACGGCCCGATGCGGATCTTGCCCGGCGACCACAGGCCGCTGCGCGTCGCCTCACCCAGATCCAGCCGCGCGGGCGGCGCGTCGACCAGGGTCTCGAACTTGCGCAGGGAGCCCCAGTCGCGGGCCCAGTCGCGGGACAGGTAGGTGGCCATCACGTGGGCGCGCAGCAGGAGGTCGGTGATGCCCAGCAGACCGCCGTTCTTGCCGTCTTCCCACGTGTCAGTGTCCAGCTTCTTGGCCGAGTAGTCGGGCGTGATGCGGAACCGCGGAATCTCGGTCACCCCGTTGGTGTGCAGCATCGGCTGCTGGCACGGGAAGGCCAGTCCGACCGCCCAGTCCAGCAGTACCGGCTGCGTCGAACCGACGTACTCCTGCAGGGAGCGCAACTCCGGCACCCGCGGCGGGGTGATCGCGATCCAATCCTCCGGGGTCAGCGACAGGTCTTCGGCGACCACCCGGACCGCGACGGCGTCGGCCGGCATCTTGTCCCGGGCGAACCGCAGGTTGCGCCACGCCTTGGGCTGCTCGCCGTACAGGTCGTCGGGCACGAGCCGCCCCGCGGGCACCAGCGCGCCTGGGGTGGGCCTGGCGTACTCGAGGACCACGGTCTGCCCGGCCGTGTAGTGGTGCAGCACGCTGTTGCCGGCGATCTTGCCGGCCGCCGTCACAACCACCAGCGGGTGCCCGTCGTCCGGCTTGGGCAGCAGGTACCACGCCGAGGCGAGTTTGCTCTGCTGCTGCGCGCCGTTGGTGTAGGTGCCCGCCAGCGGCACCCGCGCCGGGTCGAGCTGGTAGGGGAGCGGCACTCTGGAACCATTGACGCCGGTTGTTTTCGTTTTGGCCGGGGCATCCCAGTCGTAGTCGGTGCCGGGCTGGTTGGGCTTCATGACGATCGCCTCGGCGACGGTGTGCTCCGGCACGCCGTTGGGTGAGAAGCCGACCGGGTCGGTGCCGCCGAGTGGGCCGAGCGGGCCGTAATCACCGGGCACTGGTGTCATGAAGCCGGCGTTGGTGTCCGGTTCGACGAGCACGTCGTCAGCGAGTCCGCAGCCACCGGCGAAGGCCCGGATGTTCGACCAGCCGTTGGAGTAGGTGGGGTACTGCCGCACGATCCCGATGCCCATCGATGCGACGAACACCAGCGCCATGAACCCGGCGGCCAACGCGACGGGCGCCTTCGTCAGGGCACGGACCGCCCGGCCTTCACCACTGCCCCGCGGCGCGAAGTGCAGCCAGGCGGCGTATATCGCGGCCAACACAAACAACGCGACAAACATTGCGCTGACCGTGATTCCGGCGATCTTCGGCATGGTGCTGTTGAACGGCACGCCGTAGCTGGAGACGTACCACCAACCGTTGGTGGTGGCGAAACACAACGCCAGCGTGAAGAACACCGCCGCCAGGAAGGCCATCCGGTTGCGCGACCAGCGCAGCACCGATGGCGACACCAGCACCGTCGTCAGCGCGGCCATCGCGGCACCCACCGCGGCGAACAGACCGAAGTGGTGCACCCACTTGGTCGGGGTGAACATCAGGAAGAACATGGTGCCGAAGATGATGCCCATCAGCCGCCACGCCGGACCCCGGGCCACACCGGGAATCCGCTTGCGCCGCAACATGATGAACACCGCCGTGAACAGGCACAGCGCGGTGATCAGGAACCCGAACCGGCGCGACAGCGAGCCGTCGACGGTGGGCAGGATCAGGTAGTAGTAGCGCAGGTTCTCGGTGTACCAGGCCTGGCTCGGTCCGATCTTGCCTCGAACCCTGGTGGCTTCCAACACACTTGCCAGCGTCTGGTCGGCGAACACCACCGTCAGGATGATCGTTCCCGCCGCGAGCATCGGCGACAGCAACGGCAACGTGCCCCCGACCATCCGGCGGCGTTTGACCAGAATGCGCAGCAGCGGACGGCCGGCGGCCACCAGTGCCGCCACCGCGATGAGTCCGGTGGGCTGCACACCGAGGGTGAACGCCGCGGTGATGATTGCCAGCGCCGCCGGTGTCAGGCGGCTGTACCGCATCGACCGTTCGATCAGCACATAGGTGACCAGCGACCCGAGCGCGATGATCCCCTCGGGCCGCAGCCCGTTGTCGAACGGCATCCACGCGGTCAGCAGCACCATCGCCGCGGCCCAGTTGGCGGGTTTGCTGGCGGTGACCGCGGGCCCGAGTCGGGGCAGCACCTCACGCGACAGCAACAGCCAGCACACCAACCCGGCGAACAGGTCGGGCAGACGCATCCAGATGCTGGCGTCGCTGACGTGGGTCATCAACGCCAGCAGGTTGTAGTACCAGCCGAACGGGTCTTCCGGGCTGCCGAACCAGCGGAAGTAATTGGACATGTAACCGGCGCGGTCGGCGACGCGGGCCATGCCCAGGATGTAGCCGTCGTCGGAAGAGTTGGCGCCGATGACATGCCAGAGCAGGAAGGCGAAGATCACCACGCCGTCGAGCAGGGTGAAGGTGCGCCAGTTGGCCGGAATCCACCGCCGCATTCGGTGCCCGTCGAGCTGGTCCAGGCGCCACAGCGCGATCAGCGCAACGAGGGTGGACACGATCGCCCCGACAATGGCCAAGAGCTTGAGCGTGGTCGGCGTGGTGGAAAAGCGGCTGTCGATGGTCGCCGACATGCTCAGCTTGGGTGGCGCCGGCCCGGTGAGGTCGGTGAAGACGCCGACGATCTGCGGTCGCAGGTTCGGGTCGGGGAACCCGCTGCGCAGCGGTCCGCCGCCGGGATCCTTGAGTCCGACGAAGTTGGCGAAGGTGCCGGCGTGCGTCGAGCTGATGTCGATGTACTCACATTGCGGCGAGGCCACCAGATCGCGCGGCACCGACAGGATCACCACGTTGCGGTCGGTCACGTCCACGCGCTGCGCGCTGACCACCACGAAAAGGGCGTTGAGATTGGCGTCCTTGCCCTGTTTGGGCGCGGTGCCCAGGACCACTCCGCCCGACGGCGGCATCTCGCGCACGATGCTGCACGGCACGGTCGCCTTGAAGTCCACCGGCGTCAGTGAGATCAGCGGCGAGGTGACGCTGTTGAGCTGGCCGTCCTGCGGCCAGTTCAGCATTGCGGTGGTCTGAACCACCGGCAGCAGTGGCGTGGCGACCGACAACACGAAACCGAGCAACCCGGCGATAGTCGCGACCCAGCGGGTGATTTTTTCCCCGCGAGCAGACGCGCAAACCCCCCCCATTGCGCGGGTGGGGGGGGGTTTGGGGGGTGGCGGGCCGCAACTGCAGGGGGGGG
>NZ_LZKQ01000178.1 GCF_001668675.1 Mycobacterium asiaticum
GCCGAGGGGGTTTGGCTGAGGATGGTGACGTTTTCGGTGGCCAGCAGGGTGTGGAAGTCTTCGGGTGAGCGGGCCACTGATTCGGGGACGATGACCAGCCGGCCCCCCGACAGCAGGGCGCCCCAGATCTCGAAGACCGAGACGTCGAAGGCCAGCGAGTGCCAGTGTGACCACACCCCCGCTGCGGGCAGCTTGGCGCGCACCGACGCCAACAGTTGCGTCACGTTATGCTGAGTCACCACAACACCTTTGGGAACACCGGTGGTCCCCGAGGTGTAAATCAGATAGGCCACCTCGGCCCCCGAAGGCACCGGCAACGCCGTCGCCGGGTAACTACGCAGACCCGGATCCTCGATATCGATGACCGCCACCGCATGCCCGGCCAACCGCCCCGCCAACCCCGCGGTGGTCAACACCGCACTCGGAGCGGCATCGGCCACCATGAAATCGACCCGCTCATCGGGCAACCCCGGATCAATCGGCACATACCCCGCCCCGGTCTTGAGCACCGCCAGCATCGCCACCACCGTCGCCGGCGAACGCGACACCAACAACCCCACCCACTGACCCGGACCCACCCCCAACCCGGACAACAAATGCCCCAACCGATTCGCCGACTCCTCCACCTCGCGATAGGTCATCGACCGACTCTCACCCACCACCGCCACCGCCGCCGGCGTGCGCGCCACCTGCTGGGCCCACAACAACGGAATCGACACCGGCACCGGGCTCGGACCGGGTTCATTCAGAACCGCCCGGTTACCCCACCGCGCCAACCCCGCATGCTCACCGGCACCCAGCAGATCCAGCACCGCCAACCGCCGCCCCGCATCCGCGCTCATCCCCTCCAACACCCGGG
>NZ_LZKQ01000179.1 GCF_001668675.1 Mycobacterium asiaticum
CGGGGGGGGGGGCGCCCCCCCCCCGCGAAAGTCCCCTGATTCGGTACGAATCAGGGGCTTTCGCGTCTGCTCGCGCAACTCACCAGGTACGCCAGCGCGTGATCGGTGTCCGGCGGTAGATCGTCGGCGGGCCACCAGCCCAGGTCAACCGACTCATCGCTGACGACGATCCGCGCGCCCGTCGGCGCGTGCGCGACGAACTGCATGTCCAGATGCCGCGTCGGCACCCCCAACGAGCACGTCACCGGATGCACGTGCAGCGCAACGAGTTTGGGCTCGAAACGCAGGCCGCCAATACCGGATTCCTCGGTGGCTTCGCGCTGGGCCGCGGCCAGGATGTCCTCGTCACCCGGTTCGCAATGCCCGCCTAATTGCACCCAGCGGCCCAGCCGCGGGTGCAGGGTCAACAGCACGCGGGTGCCGCTGTCGTCGAGCACCACGGTCGAGGCGGTGATGTGGCCCGGTTCGCACTCGCGCAGGCAGGCGTCCTCGCGGGCGAGCACGAACGCCAGCACGGCATGCCGCAGCGAATCCTGGGAAGGGTCGGGAGCCGGCCACTCGCGCAGCATGTCGATCACCGAGTCCCGCAGGCTCGCGGCGCTCATCGGGATCGCCGCCGTGTCCGGCGGTCCCGCAGCGCCACCCACGCCGCCCGGCACTGCGCCACCGTCTGCGCCGGCCAGCCCAGCCCGTCGATCAGCACCCGCCGGTCCACCACGTCGAGCGCCTTTTCGATCTCGTTGGCACGCAACAGCAGATCGACGTCGGTGGCCAGGTCCGGGTCGGCGCAGGACGGCGGGGGGATGGGCAGCCGCTCGGCTTCGGCGGGCTCGAGCTCCAAGATGCCGCCGCCGTAGCTGCGGCCCATGATCTCGGCGAACGCGAACGTGGCGCTGTTGTGAAAGACCGCGGCCAGTGCGCGCGGGTCGGTGCCGGGCCCGACCCGGACCCGGTGCACCGTGTCGGTGCTGGTCGCCGCCGCGGCGTTCACCGTCAGCCGCGGCGCGCGGTGAATCTGGCGCAGCATGAACAGATCCGGGGTCCACAGCGACGGCGTGGTCCACCACGGCTTGCGCAGCGAGCACTTGTACCCGCGGTGCACCCCGGCCGCTTCGCCTGCCTCGATGTGCGCGCGCAACGCGGCGTCTTCCGGCTGCACGGGGGCGTGCAGCAGCCAGGTCCGGTGTCCGGCCTCGACGTCGCCGGCACGGCAATCGAGGTCATAGACCAGCCCGGACAACTGGGCGCTGCGGGACACGAGCGGTACGCAGTGCGACGTCAGCTCCAGGTCGCGTGCCTGGGCGTCGGTGAACGTGAAGAAGCTGTTGCGGCCCGTGACTATGCCGACGTCGACGGCGGCCACGCTGCCCAGCGTGGTCAGCGTGCCGGTGGCCCGGACGGCGCGCAGCGTCTGGATCCGGCCGGGGTCGAGAAAGTAGGTCGTCCACTTCTCCGCCGTATGCGACAGCGCGGGCGCCGACGGCACGTCGAGATCGGCGTCGGCCAGCGCGTCGGCGTCGTCCAGTTGCACCGTGCGGATGTGCGCCGGGGCGCCGGAAGCGCCACGGCTAACGACACCGCAGAACAGCACCACCTCCTGCAGCACGCCACCGAACACCAGGCGCCGGAAGCTGATCAGCGTGATTTCCCGGAAGCGGCTCACCAGAAAGTCGCGCAGTTGAGCGGCGTAGGAGACCTGCAACAGCTCGGCGGGCAGCACCAGTCCCACCCGGCCACCGTCCCGGACCAGGCCGGTGCTCGCCACCACGAACGGCACCCAGGCATTGGTGAGTTTGGTGGCGCGCAGTCCTTCGCGCCGCAACAGCTCGAGCGCCGGGTCGCGCTGGTCGGCCGGCCAGTTGCCGAACCGGATGTAGGGCGGGTTGCCGGCAATTCCGTCCCAGGGCCCGTCCCAGCCTGCGCCGCCGGACCAAGTAAATAGATTCCCGACGTCGACCGGCGCGAACATGCGTGCCTTGGCGGCTTCGGCGGCGACCAACTCCACGCCGTGCGCCCGAGAGGTGCGGGCCGCCAACTCGCGCAGGATGCGGCCGTCCCCGCACGACGGCTCCAGGATCCTCGGCCCGGCCTGGGTAACCCAGCCGGCCAGGAATCGGGCGATCGGGGCCGGCGTGTAGTACCCGCCGCGGATCTTGTCCGCCGAAGCCGCCGCCTTGCCCGCGAACGTCGTCATCTGCGGATCAGCAGATCCCCGACTGGTACCGGGTCGCGCAACCCGGCCGGCTCCGCGGCGTAGCCGACGGCGACGGCACCCAGTGGCTGCCAGTCGTCGGGCAAGCCAAGCTCCGCGCGGACCAGGTCGGCGGCGAAGATCGTCGACCCGATCCAGCAACTGCCCACCCCGCGCACGGCCAGCGCGACCAGCAGCGCTTGCACTGCGGCGCCGACGGCAACGGTGAACATGGTGTGCTCGGCGTTGGTGCGCGCCGCGTCGGGGTAGCTGTGGGCACCGTCGGGCACCAGCATCGGAATGATGACTTCCGGTGCGTCATAGAGGATTTGACCCCGCGCGACGCGCCGCTCGACGGAGTCGGCCGGCCTTCCGTCGGCGCTCAGGTCGGACCGCCACTTGTCTTTCATCCGATCCAGCAGCCGGGTGCGCAGCTCGGCGGTCTGCAGCCAGACGAACCGCACCGGCCGGGTGTGGTGCGGGGCTGGGGCGGTCAGCGCCTCGGCGACGGCGGCCTCCACGACTTCCGGCGGAACCGCCTCGTCGCTGAACCGGCGCACCGATCGGCGCAACAACTGCGCCTGTCGGCGGCCGAGGTCGACGGCTTCGGCGGTGCCGAGCCAGAACAGGTCCTCCTGGCCGGCCCGCACCAGTCGCCGTGCCGTCGAACCGTCGTCGGCGGGGTCCAGGCCGCGGACCACCGCCACCGGCATCGCGGTCAGCTTGCCCTTGACCAGGTCTGCGGCAGCGGCGATTTCGTCGGCCACGGCGATTTCGGTGACCACCAACGGATTGCCGTGCTGGTCGACCGCGCCCGAATAGTTGTGCAGCACCGCCAATCCCGCGGCACCGATGGCGGCGTCGGTCTGGCCGTTGCGCCAGGCCCGGCCCATGGTGTCGGTGATGACCACGGCGACGTTGACGCCGAGGCGCTCACGCAGCCCGGTCCGCAGTGCGGCGGCGCTGGCATCGGGGTCGAGGGGCAGTAGCGCCAGTTCGCCACGGCCGACATTGGATCCGTCGACGCCGGCCGCGGCCTGGACCAGCCCGAGCCGGTTCTCGGTGATCAGCGTCCGCTCCTTACGCGCCAGCACACGCACCGCCTCGTCCTCAACGAGTTTGCGGCGCAAGCGGTCTCGCTCGTCGTCGTCCTCGGGCGCGGCCACCAGACGGCCCTCGCACTTGGACACCACCTTGGAGGTGACCACCACGACGTCGCCGTTGCGCAGCCACGGCGCGGCGGTGCTCACGGCGGCGGCGAGGTCGTCACCGGGTCGGAACTCGGGAAGTCCTGCGACGGGCAAGATTTCGACTGCCGCGGCGCTGCCGTGCTCACCGGTAGGGGGGAGGCTGGGGCCGGTCAAGTCGGCACGCCCGCGAGTTCGAGTCCGGCGCGCACCATTTCCGCGGTCGCCTTGGGGTCGGTCATCAACAACGGTATGGACCGCACCGCAACCCCGTCGATCTCGGCCTCGTCGCCCTCGTGCACCAGCCAGCAGTCCAGTATCCCGGTGCCGCTGCGGGCGCCGAGATGCCGGCCGACGGCTTGCGCGGTGGAGTCCACCCCGATCACCGAAAGGCAGGCATCGGCCATGCCACGCAACGGTTTTCCGCCGATGATGGGGGAGTAGCCGACAACCGGCGCGGCGGTCGCCCGCAGCGCGGCACGGATGCCGGGCACCGCCAGGATGGCGCCCACGCTGACGACCGGGTTGGACGGCGCCACCATGACGACGTCGGTGTCGGTGATCGCGGCCACCGCTTCGGTTGTGGCCGTGGCCTTTTCGGCGCCGACGAAGGCGAAGCTGTAGGTCGGCACCTGAGCCCGGTAGCGCACCCACCACTCCTGGAAGTGAATGGCACGGCGGGCGCCGTCAGGTTCATCGCTGATCACCACGTGCGTCTCGCAACGGTCGTCGCTGGCCGGCAGCAACCGTGCGCCCGGCTGCCAGCGATCGCACAGCGCGGCCGTGATCTGGGTCAGCGGATAGCCGGCATTGAGCATCTGAGTTCGCACCAGGTGAGTGGCCAGATCACGGTCGCCCAACCCGAACCAATCCGGCTGTACCCCGTAGCGTGCCAGTTCCTCTTTGGCATGCCAGGTTTCGTCACGGTGACCCCAGCCCCGCTCCGGATCCACCCCACCGCCCAGGGTGTACATGCAGGTGTCCAGGTCCGGGCAGACCCGGACACCGTGGATCCAGGCGTCGTCGCCGATGTTGACGACGGCGTTCAGAACGTGGTCGTTATCGTCGCCCTGAGCAAACTGGCCCAGACCGAGGAACTGCTGGACCCCGAGCAGGAAACGGGCCCCCCCGACGCCCCCGGCCAGAACGGTGATCCTCACATCGCAGGACAGTACCCCGCCGAGTGTGGCAAGCTGATTCCGGTAACCACTGTGGCGCAAGGGACTTGTGATCAATTTGTGCTCGACACGCCAGAGGCCGACCGCAACAGAATCGCCGAAAATTGATTACGAGATGGTATGGAATCGCGCCGAAGTGCTTGACCAGGGTCAGCAACCCGTGTCTAATCACATCAGTGTCATTTCCCGGTTGGCCGGCCGGTTCCGGTGTCGCAGACCGAGATTCGATCACTTGTTCGAATTGGGTATCTGTACATCAAAACAGTGGGAAACCATTTCACTCTCTACAAGTGAGGAGGCGGAGGCATGTCCTATGAGTACCTTCGGGGCGTAATGGGAAGCACACCGACCACTCTCGACTCTTCTGTCACAGTGCTCAAGCCAGCGGCACCTGTGCGTCCTCATTTGAGCGTGGTTCCCGATGCGCCCGCCGCATTCGAGCCCGAACCACTCCCCGAAGTGCCCGCCGACCAATGGCAGGACAAGGCGCTCTGCGCCCAGACCGACCCCGAAGCCTTCTTCCCGGAGAAGGGCGGCTCCACCCGCGAGGCCAAGAAGATCTGCCTGGGTTGCGAGGTCCGTCACGAGTGCCTGGAGTACGCCCTGGCGCACGACGAGCGGTTCGGCATCTGGGGCGGCCTCTCCGAGCGGGAGCGCCGTCGCCTCAAGCGCGGCATCATCTGACCGCACATCCGAGGGTCAGTCGTCGATCGTGGGGTCGATGACCGAGGGCTCCACGTCCAGATAGATCGCCACCTGGGCCACCAGGATTTCATGCAGTAAGTCGCCGAGCTCCACGGTGTCTTTCGCCCGTCGCTCAATTGGCTTGCGAAACAGCACAATTCGCGCGCGCGTCGCATTGCCGCGGACATCGACGCCGGCCGGGATCAGCCGGGCGAGTGCGATCGGCCCGTCGGCGATCACCTCCGGCGGCCACTGCACATTCTGCGGATCCTTCGCGGCGATGCGCGGGATCTCGTCGACCGCGACGTCGAGTTCGCTGACCCGCTCCTGCCAACGCCGCTCAATCGGTTCGTAAGCCTCCAGCACAGCCATGTCGAACCGCTCGGCCCGGCTGCGCCAGCCCGGCACCGACGGCGGCAGCAACGGACCGCGCAGGTCGCGTCCGCGCCTGCGGCCACGCCGAGACATCGGTTTGCCCCCTGGCCGTCCCTGTTGCGGGAAGCCGCGGGAATCGCTCACGCGCCGATGGTAACGGTTACACATCGCACCCGCCGATGCGCGTGTCCGGCGCTTGCGCAGCGTTTGCGCGCGATAGCCTTTCGAGCGTGAACGTACCCCGTCGCTGCTGCCGGCCCGGGTGTCCGCACTATGCAGTGGCAACGTTGACGTTCGTCTACTCGGACTCGACGGCGGTGGTCGGCCCGCTGGCCACCGCGCGGGAACCGCACTCGTGGGATCTGTGTGTCAACCACGCCGGCCGCATTACCGCGCCGCGCGGCTGGGAGCTGGTGCGCCATGCCGGACCGCTGCCCACCCACCCGGACGAAGACGATGAACTCGTGGCGCTTGCCGACGCCGTGCGCGAGGGTACCGCCGGCACGGCGCGCACCGGCGCTGCCGTCAACGGCTTCAGTGCTTACGACGGATTCGACGAAGCCCCGCGCGCGGGTGCCGCCGTCGATACGCATCTGCACGGCGCCGGATCTCATGCCACCGCGCCCGGTGGTGGTCTGCTGGCGCCGCCCGAACACCGCAACGGACGCCGACGCGGCCACCTGCGGGTACTGCCGGACCCCCCTGGCTGATTCCCGACCGTTGGGGTCTGCGACTCCGCCGGGCCGATAGGCTGGCGGCGAAAGAGTCGAAGAGTTCCAGGTCGTCAGGAGCACCGCAGAATGTCGTGGCCCGCGGAGGCTGTGCACAGCGTCATCAAGGCTTATGACGTGCGTGGCCTGGTCGGCGAACAGATCAACGAGGCCTTCGTCGGCGACGTCGGCGCCGCCTTCGCGCGGTTGATGCGCGGCGAGGGAGCCGGCCAGGTGGTCATCGGCCACGACATGCGCGACAGTTCGCCGGCGCTGGCCGGCGCCTTCGCCGACGGGGTCACCGCCCAGGGACTGGACGTGGTGCGCATCGGTCTGGCATCCACCGACCAACTGTATTTCGCTTCCGGACTGCTGGATTGCCCCGGCGCGATGTTCACCGCCAGTCACAATCCGGCGGCCTACAACGGCATCAAACTGTGCCGCGCGTCGGCACTGCCGGTTGGCAAGGAGACCGGGCTGGCCGCGATCAGCCAGGACCTGATCGCGGGTATCCCACCGCACGACGGACCGCGCGGAGCCGTCACCGACAAAGATGTGCTGGCCGACTATGGCGAGTTCCTGCGCTCGCTGGTGAAGACCGCCGGCCTGCGTCCGCTGCGGGTGGCGGTGGATGCCGGCAACGGCATGGCCGGTCACACCACGCCGGCCGTGCTGGGCGCCATCGACTCGATCACGTTGCTGCCCTTGTACTTCGAGCTGGACGGGTCCTTCCCCAACCACGAGGCCAACCCGCTGGACCCGGCCAACCTGGTGGATCTGCAGAACTATGTGCGGCAGACCGGCGCCGACATCGGGCTGGCCTTCGACGGTGACGCCGACCGGTGCTTCGTGGTCGACGAGCGCGGCGAGCCGGTCGCGCCGTCGACGGTGACCAGCCTGGTGGCGGCCCGCGAGCTCGGCCGCGAGATCGGTGCCACGGTGATCCACAACGTGATCACCTCGCGCGCGGTGCCCGAGCTGGTCGTCGAACGCGGCGGAACGCCATTGCGCTCCCGCGTCGGGCACTCCTATATCAAAGCGTTGATGGCCGAGACCGGCGCGATCTTCGGCGGGGAACATTCGGCGCACTACTATTTCCGTGACTTCTGGGGCGCCGACTCCGGCATGCTGGCGGCGCTGTACGTACTGGCGGCGCTCGGCGAACAGCACCGGCCGCTGTCGGAGCTGACCGCCGACTACCAGCGCTACGAATCCTCCGGCGAGATCAACTTCACCGTCGCCGACGCTCCGGCCTGTGTGGACGCCGTCCTGAAGGCGTTCGCCGGCCGGATCCAGTCCATCGATCATCTGGACGGGGTGACGGTGGACCTCGGTGAGGACAGCTGGTTCAACCTCCGCAGCTCCAACACCGAGCCGTTGTTGCGGCTGAACGTGGAGGGGCGCAGCATCGAGGATGTGGACGCGGTGGTCGAGCAGGTCAGCGCCGAGATCGCCGCGCAGTCGGCTGCCCGTGAAGGCGCCCCGTGAGCGCCATCGGAGCCGTGGACCTCGAGGACGCCGACGGCCTGATCGCCGCCGATCGGGACGGTCTGCTGCGGGCCGCGTCGGGCGCCGGTGCCCAGGTGCGCACCGTGGCCGCCGCGCTCGAGGAAGGCGAGCTGGATTCGCTGCGCGGTGCCGACCGGGTCCGCAGCCTGATCTGGGTGGCCGGGCGCGGCACCGCCGAGACCGCGGGCACGCTGCTCGCAGCGACGTTGGCCACCGCGGCCGCCGAGCCGATCGCATTGGTCACCGAGGCGCCCCCGTGGGTCGGTCCGCTCGATGTCATGGTGGTCGCCGGCGACGATCCCGGTGATCCCGCGCTGGTCGGGGCGGCCGCCACCGGCGTACGCCGCGGGGCGCGGGTGGTGGTGGTGGCACCCTACGAAGGCCCCCTGCGCGATTCCACGGCAGGCCGCGTCGCGGTGCTGAGTCCGCGGCTGTGGGGGCCCGACGAGTTCGGCCTGTGCCGCTATCTGGCCGCCGGGCTGGCCGTCCTGCAAACCGTGGACCCCAAGCTGCGCATCGACCTGGCCGCCCTGGCCGACGAGGTAGATGCCGAGGTGCTGCGCAACAGCGCGGCCCGCGACCTGTTCACCAACCCGGCCAAGACGCTGGCCACCCGCATGTCCGATGCGCAGGTGGCCCTGGCCGGCGACAGTGCGGCGACGCTGGCGCTCGCGCGGCACGGCAGCTCGGTGCTGCTGCGGGTCGCCCACCATGCCACGGCCGCGACCGGCCTGGCCGATGCGGTGGCGGCGCTGCGCGACGGCCCGCGCGGTTTCGCCGACCCCACCGATGCGCTCTTCCACGATGAACAGATCGACGGCCCGTTGCCGAGCAGGTTGCGGGTGCTGGCGCTGACGCTGGCCGCCGAGCGGACGGTGGTGGCCGCCCGGGTCGCCGGCCTGGACGACGTGTATCTGGTAGGGGCGGAGGACATCCCGGAGGCTCCGGCGCCGACCGCGGTTCAGCGCGCCGAGCAGCAACTGGCAGTATTGGCCGTTCGGCTGGAGATGGCCGCGGTTTACCTGCGACTGGCACGGGGATAGTTAGATAGTGGAACTTCTACGCGGAGCGTTACGGACGTACGCCTGGGGATCCCGCACCGACATCGCCGAATTCACCGGGCGACCGGTGCCGGCGGCCCACCCCGAGGCGGAACTCTGGTTCGGGGCGCACCCCGGCGACCCGGCCTGGTTGGCCACGCCGGACGGCGAGACGTCGCTGCTGGCCGCGCTGGCCGAGGACCCCGAGGGACAGCTGGGCTCGGCGGCCCGCGAGCGGTTCGGGGACGTGCTGCCGTTCTTGGTCAAGGTGCTGGCCGCCGACGAGCCGCTGTCCCTGCAGGCTCACCCGAGCGCCGCGCAGGCGGTCGAAGGTTATCGGCGCGAAGAGCGGATGGGCATTCCGGTGAACTCGCCGGTGCGCAACTACCGCGACACCAGTCACAAGCCCGAGCTGCTGGTGGCCCTGCAGCCGTTCGAAGCGCTGGCCGGCTTCCGGCAGGCGTCCCGCACCAGGCAGCTGCTGCAGGCGCTCGCCGTCTCCGACCTCGACCCGTTCATCGAGCTGCTCGGCGACGGTTCCGGCGCCCACTCCGACGCCGACGGCCTGCGCGCGTTGTTCACCACCTGGATCACCGCACCCCAGCCCGACATCGACGTGCTGGTACCGGCCGTGCTCGACGGTGCCATTCAGTACATCAGCTCGGGCGCAACGGAATTCGCCGCCGAGGTGAAGACGGTGCTGGAGTTGGGCGAGCGCTATCCCGGCGACGCCGGGGTGCTGGCGGCGTTGTTGCTCAACCGCATCACGCTGGCTCCCTGCGAGGCGCTGTTCTTGCCGGCCGGCAATCTGCACACCTATTTGCGTGGTTTCGCGCTGGAGGTAATGGCCAACTCCGACAACGTGTTACGCGGCGGCCTCACGCCCAAGCACGTCGACGTGCCGGAGCTGTTGCGCGTGCTGGACTTCACGCCCACCCCCGAATCGCAGCTGCGCGCCCCGGTGCACCGCGACGGCCTCGAGCTGCTCTACGACACCCCGGCCGACGAATTCGCGGTCGCGCTGCTGGTGTTCGGCGACGACGACCTCGGTCACGAGATCGACGCCTCCTCGCGTCACGACGGTCCGCAGATCCTGTTGTGCGCCGAGGGATCGCTGACCGTGCACGGCAAATCCGGTTCGCTCACCCTGGACCGCGGCGCGGCCGCCTGGGTCGGTGCCGACGACGGGCCGATCCGGTTCTCCGCGCAGGAGCCGGCCAAGCTGTTCCGGGCTACCGTCGGACTGTGACCGCCCGCCGGTCCTGGAGCCGTTCTTTCTGCTCGCCCAGCCACAGCCGCATGTTGTGGGCGATGGTGCGGCCGAAGATCCGCGCCGGCGGAATCATATAAAGACTGTCGAGCAGCGAGAAGCGGCGCAAAAACCATTCGGCCAGAACGGGATCCGTTTCCGCGGCGCCCAGGAATTGGTCGAACAGCGATCCCGCCGACTTCCACCAGCGCGGTTCGGGGTCGGCGGTGGCGTGGTGGAAGGTGACGTCGCCGATCGCGTTCATCATCCACACCGGAAAAGTGGTCTTGGCGGTTAGCCGGTTGAGTTCGGCGGCCAGGCTGCCCTCGTGCCCGCCCCGCATGGTCTCCAGCGCGCGCCGCAGATGGCCTGCCTGTAGCGAAGTCATCGTCATGCCCTGCCCGAAGGTCGGGTTGAAGCTGACCACCGCGTCGCCGAACGGGACGATCCCCTCGGGGAAGCGCTCGACCTTGTGGTAGCGGCGCCACCTGCTCACCGGGAAGGCATGGAACGCCGGTTCGCCGAACGGTTCGGCCTGCAGCAGCGCCGCGTGGAAGTGGGGCGGCAGCAGTTCTTCGACGAGCTTGAGCATCTCGGGGAACGTCCGCGGGGGCTTGACGTTGGCCACCCCGAAAGTGGTCAGCACCCAGGTGCGGTCCTCGTAATGCAGCATGCCCAGGCCCAGCGACTTGTCGTGCGACGCGCCCGCGACGACGACCTTCTCCTGGATCAGGCCGTCGGGGATCCGGAATTGGTGGGAGGCGTAGTGGATGCCGATATCCACCGTTGCCTCCGGCGCGCGCTGATACCCCCACTGCTCTAGCCAGACCGGCAGACGGGTGCCGCGGCCGGCGGCGTCGACGACGAGATCGGCGGCGACGAATTCCGGTTCGGCGCCGGGTGTCCCGGGGTCCAGCAGGACACCGGTGACGCGCTGCAACGCCGGCTCGAAGCGCGGCTCGGCCACCAGGCGTCGCACGATCTCGACGTTGTCGATGTCGAGCACCCGGCGCCGGATCTGCCATTCCAGATGCGGTCGGCTGGGCACGTAGGCGGTGAATTCGTCGCGCAGGGTGTGGCCGGTGCCCAGCACGTGCCCGGCGGCCCCAAGGTGAATGCAGTCCGGCCGGTTCTCCAGCATCGGCACACCCGCGGCCACCATGTCGTCGAGCAGGCCGGGGAAGTGGCTTTCGAATTCGTTGGCCCCCCGCGCCATCAGCATGTGCAGGTGCCGGTCCTGCGGAACCGTGGCGCGGTTGGCCGGTTCGCTGGGCAGGTCGTCTCGCTCGTAGACGGTCACCCGGTCGAAGAAGTCCGATAGCACCCGCGCGGCGCACAAACCGGCGATGCTCGCGCCGATGACTACCGCATGATCTTTGTTCCCTGCGCTCCCCACCATTTTCGCAGGGTACCCAGTACTGTGCGGTGCACAGCGAGTGGCGCGACGGAGGGGGCTGGAAAGTGGCCGATCGATGGCGCACGAAATCGGTAGAGCAGTCGATCGCCGACACCGACGAGCCGACCACCCGGCTCCGCAAGGACCTCACCTGGCTGGACCTGGTGGTCTTCGGTGTCTCGGTGGTGATCGGCGCGGGCATCTTCACCGTCACCGCGTCCACCACCGGCGATATCACCGGGCCCGCCATCTGGATCTCGTTTCTGATCGCGGCGGGCACCTGTGCGCTGGCGGCGCTGTGCTACGCGGAGTTCGCCTCCACGCTGCCAGTGGCCGGCAGCGCCTACACCTTCTCCTACGCCACCTTCGGCGAGTTCCTGGCCTGGATCATCGGCTGGAATCTGGTCCTGGAGTTGGCCATCGGTGCCGCCGTGGTGGCCAAGGGCTGGTCCAGCTATCTCGGCACGGTGTTCGGTTTCGGCGGCGGCACCGCGCATCTGGGCGCGGTCAACCTGGACTGGGGGGCGCTGCTCATCGTCACGCTGGTCGCAACGTTGTGCGCGCTCGGCACCAAGCTGTCGTCACGGTTCTCCGCGGTGGTCACCGCCATCAAGGTGTCGGTGGTGATCCTGGTCGTCGTCGTAGGCGCCTTCTACATCAAGGCCGAGAACTACACGCCGTTCATCCCCAAGCCCGAAGCCGAACACCAGGGCGGGGGAGGCCTCGACCAGTCCGTGTTGTCCCTGCTGACCGGGGCCGGCGGCAGTAATTACGGCTGGTACGGCGTGCTCGCGGGAGCCTCAATCGTGTTCTTCGCGTTCATCGGGTTCGACATCGTGGCGACCATGGCCGAAGAGACCAAGAGCCCGCAGCGCGACGTCCCGCGCGGCATCCTGGCCTCACTCGGGGTGGTCACCGTCCTCTATGTCGCGGTGTCGGTGGTGCTGTCCGGGATGGTGTCCTACACCGAGCTGCGCAGCAGACCGGGCGGGCACCAGGCCAACCTGGCCACCGCCTTCCAGGCGAACGGGATCGACTGGGCCAGCGGCATCATTTCCGTTGGCGCCCTGGCCGGTCTGACCACCGTGGTCATGGTGCTCATGCTCGGCCAGTGCCGGGTGCTGTTCGCGATGGCGCGCGACGGCCTGTTGCCCCGTGGGCTGGCCAAGACCGGTTCGCGCGGCACCCCGGTGCGGATCACCGTGCTGGTCGCGGTGGCGATCGCCGCCACCGCGTCGGTGTTCCCGATCACCAAGCTCGAAGAGATGGTGAACGTGGGCACGCTGTTCGCGTTCGTCCTGGTCTCCGCCGGCGTCATCGTGCTGCGCCGGACACGTCCGGACCTCGAGCGCGGCTTCAAAGCCCCTTTGGTTCCGTTGCTTCCGATCGCCTCGGTGCTCGCGTGCCTGTGGCTGATGCTCAACCTCACCGCCCTGACCTGGGTCCGGTTCGGCGTCTGGCTGGTCGTCGGCGTCGCCATCTACGTCGGCTACGGCCGCCGGCATTCGGTGCAGGGCAAGCGGGCGGACACGAGCAAGGATGCCGCCGCCGAATAGACATAGCCTGCAGATTTGAATATTTGGTTTACAAAACAACGCTTCGTGTCTAGACACGAGACGGAAACATCGGTATTGTCCAACCTCAAGTGGTGAGACTCACACAAGGAGGTTTGGCGTATGACCACACAAATCAGCCCCGACCACGCGGGCGTGGCCGCATCCGAGTGGCGCGACAAGAAGCGCTACCTATGGCTGATGGGCCTGATCGCCCCGACGGCGCTCTTCGTGATGCTGCCGGTCATCTGGGGCATCAACCAGCTCGGCTGGCACACCGCGGCGCAAGTGCCGCTGTGGGTGGGCCCGATCCTGGTTTACATCCTGTTGCCGCTGCTGGACCTGCGTTTTGGGCCGGACGGGCAGAACCCGCCCGACGAGGTGATGGAGCGGTTGGAGAACGACAAGTACTACCGCTACTGCACCTACATCTACATCCCGTTCCAGTACGCCAGCGTGATCCTGGGCGCCTACCTGTTCACCGCGTCCAACCTGAGCTGGCTCGGCTTCCCCGCCGGCGGCGGACTGAGCTGGCTGGGCAAGATCGGTCTGGCCCTCTCGGTCGGCGTGCTCGGCGGCGTCGGCATCAACACCGCGCACGAAATGGGGCACAAAAAGGACTCGCTGGAACGCTGGCTGTCCAAGATCACCCTGGCGCAGACCTGCTACGGCCACTTCTACATCGAGCACAACCGGGGCCACCACGTGCGCGTCTCCACTCCCGAGGACCCGGCGTCGGCACGGTTCGGCGAGACCTTCTGGGAGTTCCTGCCGCGCAGTGTCATCGGCAGCGCACGCTCCTCGGTCCACCTCGAGGCACAGCGCATCCGCCGGCTGGGCCGCAGCCCGTGGGACCCCCGCACCTACCTCACCAACGACGTGCTGAACGCCTGGGCCATGTCAGCGGTGCTGTGGGGCGTGCTGATCGCCGTCTTCGGTGTGGGCCTGATCCCGTTCGTGATCATCCAGGCCGTGTTCGGCTTCAGCCTGCTCGAAGCGGTCAACTACCTCGAGCATTACGGGCTGCTGCGTGAGAAGAAGGCGAACGGCCGCTACGAGCGCTGCGCCCCGGTGCACAGCTGGAACTCCGATCACATCGTCACCAACCTGTTCCTGTACCACCTGCAGCGGCACAGCGACCACCACGCCAACCCGACCCGGCGTTACCAGACGCTGCGCAGCATGGCGGGTGCGCCGAACCTGCCAAGCGGCTACGCGTCGATGATCTCGCTGACCTACTTCCCGCCGCTGTGGCGCAAGGTGATGGACCACCGGGTGCTTGAGCACTACGACGGCGACATCACCAGGGTCAACCTGCAGCCGCGGCTGCGGGAGAAGCTGCTGGCGAAGTACGGCGCCCCGAAGGAGCTCGCGGCATGACGGCTTCCACCATCTACAAGTGTCCCGTCTGTGACTACACCTACGACGAGACCAAAGGCGATGCCCGAGAAGGTTTTCCAGCCGGCACCGGCTGGGACCAGATCCCCGATGACTGGTGTTGTCCGGACTGCGCCGTCCGCGAGAAGCCCGATTTCGAACCCGTCCAGAAAGGTTAGGAGCACACCACCATGAACGACTACAAGCTGTACCAGTGCGTGCAATGCGGTTTCGAGTACGACGAGGCGCTGGGCTGGCCGGAGGATGGCATCGAGCCCGGCACCCGGTGGGACGACATCCCCGACGACTGGAGCTGCCCGGACTGCGGCGCCGCCAAGTCCGACTTCGTGATGGTCGAGGTGGCGCGGTCGTGATCGGCACGAACATCGCCACGAAAACAGATATCGTCGCGCCTGTGAAGCGGATTCCGTACGCCGAAGCGTCGCGAGCCCTACTGCGTGATTCGGTGCTGGACGCGATGCGGGATCTGCTGCTCACCCGCGACTGGTCCGCCATCACGCTCTCGGATGTGGCCCGGGCCGCCGGCATCAGCCGGCAGACCATCTACAACGAGTTCGGTTCGCGTCAGGGCCTGGCGCAGGGTTACGCCCTGCGGCTGGCCGACCGCCTGGTCGACACCGTCAAGTCCGCGCTGGACGCCAACATCGGCAAGATCTACGAGTCGTTCCTGCAGGGGTTCCGCTCGTTCTTCGCCGAGACGGCCGCCGATCCGCTGGTGATCTCGCTGTTGACCGGGGTCGCGAAGCCTGACCTGCTGCAACTCATCACGACCGACAGCGCGCCCATCATCACCCGGGCGTCCGAGCGGCTGGCGACGGCGTTCACCCAGACCTGGTTGGCCACCAGCGACGACGACGCCAATGTCCTGTCCCGGGCGATCGTGCGGTTGTGCCTGAGTTACGTGTCCATGCCGCCCGAGGCCGACCATGACGTCGCGGCGGATCTGGCCAGGCTGATGACACCATTCGCGGAGCGTCACGGCGTCAACTTCGAATCCTGAGGGTCCCCCGACCCTTCGGCTCCGTTCAGGGGCATCCCGCCGGGCGGCTACAGTGGCTAGAGCTCATTGCAATGAGTTCCAGGCCTCGTAGCCGCCCGGCTTCCCCGTTAGACCCGCAGAAGGATGAAACACGCAATGACGACGCTCGAAAATTCGCTGACCGCCGACGTTCTCAATGGCATCGATTTCAAGGTTGCCGACCTGTCGCTCGCGGATTTCGGCCGCAAGGAACTCCGGATCGCCGAGCACGAGATGCCCGGCCTGATGTCCCTGCGGCGTGAGTACGCCGAGGTTCAGCCGCTCAAGGGCGCCCGTATCTCGGGCTCGCTGCACATGACCGTGCAGACCGCGGTGCTGATCGAGACGCTGACCAGCCTCGGCGCCGAAGTGCGCTGGGCGTCGTGCAACATCTTCTCCACCCAGGACCACGCCGCGGCCGCCGTGGTGGTGGGCCCGCACGGCACCCCCGAGGAGCCCAAGGGCGTGCCGGTGTTCGCGTGGAAGGGCGAGACGCTCGAGGAGTACTGGTGGGCCGCCGAGCAGATGCTCACCTGGCCGGACCCGGACAAGCCGGCCAACATGATCCTGGACGACGGCGGTGACGCCACCATGCTGGTGCTGCGCGGCATGCAGTACGAGAAGGCCGGCGTGGTTCCGCCCGCCGAGGACGACGACCCGGCCGAGTGGAAGGTGTTCCTGAACCTGCTGCGCGCCCGCTTCGAGACCGACAAGGGCAAGTGGACCAAGATCGCCGAGTCGGTCAAGGGCGTCACCGAGGAGACCACCACCGGCGTGCTGCGGCTGTACCAGTTCGCCGCCGCGGGGGACCTGGCTTTCCCGGCGATCAACGTCAACGACTCGGTCACCAAGTCCAAGTTCGACAACAAGTACGGCACCCGGCACTCGCTGATCGACGGCATCAACCGGGGCACCGACGCGCTGATCGGCGGCAAGAACGTGCTGATCTGCGGCTACGGTGACGTCGGCAAGGGCTGCGCGGAGGCCGCCAAGGGACAGGGTGCGCGCGTCAGCGTCACCGAGATCGACCCGATCAACGCGCTGCAGGCCCTGATGGAGGGCTTCGACGTGGTCACGGTCGAGGAGGCCATCGGCAACGCCGACATCGTCGTCACCGCGACCGGCAACAAGGACATCATCTCGCTGGACCACATGAAGGCGATGAAGGACCACGCCATCCTGGGCAACATCGGGCACTTCGACAACGAGATCGACATCGCCGCGCTGGAGCGCTCGGGTGCCACGCGGACCAACATCAAGCCGCAGGTCGACCTGTGGACCTTCGGCGACACCGGCCGCTCGATCATCGTGCTGTCCGAGGGCCGACTGCTGAACCTGGGCAACGCCACCGGACACCCGTCGTTCGTGATGAGCAACAGCTTCGCCAACCAGAC
>NZ_LZKQ01000180.1 GCF_001668675.1 Mycobacterium asiaticum
AGCTGCTGCTGGACGGCGCGCGCAGCAAGCTCACCCGCGCCGCGCTGGAGACGTTGGCTGTGGTCGCCTACCGCCAGCCGGTGACCCGCGCCCGGGTGAGCGCCGTGCGCGGTGTGAACGTGGACGCAGTAATGCGCACCTTGTTGGCGCGCGGTCTGATCACCGAGGTCGGCAACGACGAGGACAGCGGCGCGGTGACGTTTGCCACCACCGAGCTGTTCCTGGAACGCCTCGGGCTGAACTCGCTGGCCGACCTGCCGGACATCGCGCCACTTCTGCCCGACGTCGACACCATCGACGACCTCAGCGAATCTTTGGACAGCGAGCCACGTTTCATCAAACTCGCCGGCGGTCAGGCGGCCGATCCGTCGCTGACGTTCGACGTGGACCACGACTGATGGTGGAGTTCGAGGAGCCGCAGGGCACGCGCCTGCAGAAAGTGTTGTCCCAGGCCGGAATTGCGTCCCGACGGGCCGCCGAGAAGATGATCCTCGACGGCCGGGTCGAGATCGACGGGCGGGTGGTCACCGAACTGGGCACCCGGGTCGATCCGGACCAGTCGGTGATCCGCGTTGACGGCGCCCGGGTGGTGCTGGACGACTCGCTGGTGTATCTCGCGCTGAACAAACCGCGCGGCATGCATTCGACCATGTCCGACGATCGCGGTCGGCCCTGCATCGGTGACCTTATTGAACGAAAAGTGCGGGGCAACAAGAAGTTATTCCACGTCGGGCGGTTGGACGCCGACACCGAGGGCCTGATCTTGCTTACCAACGACGGCGAGCTGGCGCATCGGTTGATGCATCCGTCCCACGAGGTGCCCAAGACCTATCTTGCGACGGTGACGGGCGCGGTGCCGCGCGGGCTGGGTAAGCAGCTGCGGGCCGGCATCGAATTGGAGGACGGACCGGTGCGGCTCGACGATTTCGCCGTAGTGGACTCGATCCCGGGGAAATCGCTGGTGCGGGTGACCCTGCACGAAGGGCGAAACCGCATCGTGCGCCGGTTGCTGGCCGCGGTCGGGTTCCCGGTGGAAGCGTTGGTGCGCACCGATATTGGTGCGGTCACGCTGGGCAAGCAGCGTCCGGGTTCGGTGCGGGCGCTGCGCCGGGATGAGGTCGGTCAATTGTACAAGGCGGTGGGTCTGTGAGCGCGCTCGTCGTGGCCATCGACGGTCCGGCAGGTACCGGAAAGTCTTCTGTGTCCAAGGGTTTGGCCCGCGGCCTGGGCGCGCGGTTCCTGGACACCGGAGCGATGTACCGGATCGTGACGTTGGCGGTGCTGCGCGCCGGGGTCGACCCGTCGGACGCCGAGGCCGTTTCCGAGACCGCCTCGGACGTGCAGTTGTCGGTCGGTTATGACCCGGATGACAGCAGCTTTTTCCTTGCCGGGGAGGATGTTTCGGCGGAGATTCGGGGTGATGACGTCACCCGGGCGGTCTCGGCGGTGTCGGCGGTCCCGACGGTGCGTACCCGACTGGTCGACATTCAACGGGAAATGGCGCAGGGCCCGGGAAGTATCGTCGTCGAGGGCCGCGACATCGGCACCGTGGTGTTCCCCGATGCGCCGGTGAAGATCTTCCTCACCGCGTCGGCCGAGACCCGCGCGCAGCGCCGCAACGCCCAGAATGTCCGGGCGGGCCTGGCCGACGATTACCCCGCCGTGCTGGCTGATGTGCGTCGGCGCGATCACCTGGATTCCACCCGTGCGGTGTCACCGTTGTGCGCAGCCGAAGATGCGATCGTCGTCGACACCAGCGACATGACCGAGAACGAAGTGATCGCCCACCTGTTGGATTTGGTCACGCAGCGAAGCGAGGCGATGCGGTGACGCAGGACGGCACCTGGGCGGACGAAAGCGACTGGGAACTCAGCGATTCCGAACTGGACGAGCTGGCCGAAGAGGGGCCGGCGCCCGTCGTGGCGATCGTGGGACGCCCGAACGTCGGCAAATCGACGTTGGTCAACCGGATCATCGGCCGGCGCGAGGCCGTGGTTCAGGATGTCCCCGGCGTGACGCGGGACCGGGTCTCTTACGACGCGCTGTGGACTGGGCGCCGGTTCGTGGTGCAGGACACCGGGGGATGGGAACCCGATGCCAAGGGTCTGCAACAACTGGTGGCCGAGCAGGCGTCGGTGGCCATGCGCACCGCCGATGCGGTGATCCTGGTCGTCGACGCCACCGTGGGAGCCACCTCTCCCGATGAGGCCGCCGCTCGTATCCTGCTGCGCTCGGGCAAGCCGGTGTTCTTGGCGGCCAACAAGGTTGACAGCGAAAAGAGTGAAGCCGACGCGGCGGCGTTGTGGTCGCTCGGACTTGGCGAGCCGCACCCGATCAGCGCCATGCATGGGCGCGGTGTGGCCGATCTGCTCGACGCGGTGCTCGAGGCGTTGCCCGAGGTGTCCGAAGCGGCGCCGGCCAGCGGTGGTCCGCGCCGGGTCGCGCTGGTGGGAAAACCCAACGTGGGCAAGAGTTCTCTGCTGAACAAGCTGGCCGGCGACCAGCGGTCGGTGGTCCACGATGTC
This sequence comes from Mycobacterium asiaticum, assembly GCF_001668675.1. GTDB lineage: Bacteria > Actinomycetota > Actinomycetes > Mycobacteriales > Mycobacteriaceae > Mycobacterium > Mycobacterium asiaticum_D. Next base: position 2,526 of record NZ_LZKQ01000180.1, read on the forward strand.
GCCGGGACGACGGTCGACCCGGTCGACTCGCTCGTCGAACTAGGCGGCAAAATCTGGAAATTCGTCGACACCGCCGGGCTGCGACGCAAGGTCGGCCAGGCCAGCGGGCATGAGTTTTACGCGTCGGTCCGCACGCACGGCGCCATCGACGCCGCCGAAGTGGTGATCGTGCTGATCGACGGGTCGCAACCGCTGACCGAGCAGGATCTGCGGGTGCTGTCCATGGTGATCGAAGCCGGGCGCGCGCTGGTGCTGGCCTACAACAAGTGGGACCTGGTGGACGAGGACCGCCGCGAGTTGCTGGAGCGCGAGATCGACCGGGAACTGGTCCAGGTGCGCTGGGCGCAGCGCGTCAACATCTCCGCCAAGACCGGCCGGGCGGTGCAGAAGCTGGTGCCGGCGATGGAGAACGCGCTGGCGTCCTGGGACACCCGGATCGCGACCGGGCCGCTGAACGCATGGATCAAGGAGGTCGTCGCGGCGACGCCGCCTCCGGTGCGCGGCGGCAAGCAACCGCGCATCCTGTTCGCGACCCAGGCCACCGCACGCCCACCCACCTTCGTCTTGTTCACCAGCGGTTTCCTGGAGGCCGGCTACCGGCGCTTCCTGGAACGACGGCTGCGAGAGACGTTCGGGTTCGAGGGCAGCCCGATCCGGATCAACGTGCGAGTGCGGGAGAAGCGGGGTCCGAAGCGCCGCTGACAGGGTGGCGCTGCGAGGTGGCGTCGCGGGCGCTGATCGGCTCTGCGGTAGGCTGTCGACCTGCTGCCGATTCATCCCGGCGGCACCGGGCTGTGGCGCAGTTTGGTAGCGCACTTGACTGGGGGTCAAGTGGTCGCAGGTTCAAATCCTGTCAGCCCGACCACATGAATTGCCTGTTCAAAGCACGTTCGGGTGGGTGATTACCCACCGTACCGGCCCAGGCCAGTTTTAGAAGCCGGTGTGCCTAGCCAGAAGACAGCAGATCAGGCGGCGGTGGACTGCATCCGACGTTTTTGCTTAAGCATTGCTTTTGCGACGAGCATCGACAATGCGGGCGAGAACCGCTCCAGGTACCAGAATGCCTTCCACCACGTGGGCAACACAATGATCGCGTCTCCCCGCAACACGGCACGAAGGGCGCGCTCGGCGAACCGTTCGGGTTTTGAAGTTTCTAGAAAGCGTTCTATTGGTCCTGGTGCCATTCCCCGATGTCTCTCCGTTAGCACCATCGGAGTCGAGACCATGCCAGGACAAAGTACCGATACCTGCACGCCATGGCGTTCGGCTTCGATGCGCAACGACTTGGAGATCCCGACAACGGCGTGCTTGGTGGCGGTGTAGCTTGCCGGCGTTGCGCCGGGAACGAGACCGGCAATCGAGGCTGTGTTCACGATGTGGCCGGAGTGCTGCCCGATCATGACCGGATACACCGCCTGGATGCCGTGCACCACACCGTGCAGGTTCACATCGAACACATCGTTCCAGTCATCGAGCGTGTACGAGTCGACCTCACGGTCGACCAAAATGCCTGCGTTGTTAAACAGGTAGTCGATCCGCCCGGACTGCTCCACTGCCTCGGCGACGGCACGCTCAAACGATGGATAGCTGCGCACATCCAGCTCAATCGCGTACGCCTTTGCGCCACCCCGGTTGAGGCGTTGCGCCAAATCCTGCGCGGGGCCGATCTGACGATCGGCGATCCAGACCTCGGCGCCCCCATCGACCAACTTCGTCGCCAACGCGGCGCCAATGCCGGACGCCCCACCGGTAACGAACGCAACCTTCCCCGACACGCTCGATGCCATTGGCGATGGACAATTACTCGCCCTTGCAGAGTAATTGCAAGCCTGTCCGTCAGATAGTGGCATTGTCGGCAGCCTCTCGTCCGAAGCTCACGATTCAGCGCACCCGTCCGGCTCGATGTGCCAGTCCAACGATGCCCGTCGTTCGTGGATCGGCAGCGACGTCATGCGTGGATAGAGGATCGCTGGACCGAGCCATCGCGCAACAAAGCGGCGTAGTGCGCTTCCGTCGCGCTGCCGCTGCCCGGGATCGGTCAGGAGAGAATGCACTGTGCGCAAAGTCATTTCGGCAAGCTCATTGAGCGAAGCGGCGTCGAAGCCGTGAAGCTCCCAATCGACATCGAGGCGGCGGAAGCCCGACAAGCAGAAAACGATAGCTGTGTCGGAGGTGAGCGAGATGGCTGCTCCGCCCTCAGGTGCCTGGGTAAGCAATCTCTCCAACTGTGGATCGCCGGTGAGGTTTTCAACTGCGAACGAGATTATTTCGACGATCGCAGTGACCGGGTCGTTCAGACCGCTGACGTGGCCTACAGCCTGGTCGATGAATCCGTTGACCGCCCGCATTGCGCTGGCCATCAGGAGCGCGTCGGCGTTGGGAAAGTACCGATACACCGTTTGACGAGTGACTCCGAGCCTTCGGGCGACGTCGGCCAACCGTATCGCCGACCCGTGTTCAGCGATCACGTCGTCTACCGCATCCAGAATGCGGGCGATTGCCTCTTCGTCCGAGGCGGGTGTGACGCCCGCCCACCCGCGACTACGCATCCGCTGCCACAAGCATTTCGCTGTCGAACTCGATCTCAAGTGTCGTCGGGCCGGTCATACCGAGCAGGGATTTCCACGGCGCGGGAGCGATGCGATGGGGTGTGGTGAGACGTCGGGTGAGGACCGTGAGTGCTTCCGCCAATTCCCGGCGTGCAAGGTTCGCCCCTAGGCAGTAGTGCGCGCCACCACCGAAAGTAAGAATCGCGGGCACGTCCTTGCGCGCGATGTCGAACCGATCTGCATTCTCATAAATCGCTGGATCACGGTTGGCCGCAAAGGTGTTCACGACTACAAAGGTGCCTGCCGGGAACGTGTACCCACCAAATTCGGCATCCTCGGTAGCGGCTCGCACCGCGATGCAGACCGCCGGCGAGTGCCGCATGCTCTCCTCGACCGCCTGCATCGCAAGCTCTGGCTGGTTGCCCAGCTTCGCCCATTGATCCGGATGCTCGCACAGCACCTGCACCGAGGCGGCAAGTTGGTGTCGGGTGGTGTCCGTCCCCGCCATCAGGAAGCCAGCCACCAGCATGCGCAGCTCGTCGAGAGTGAGCCGGTCGCCCTCGCTTTCGGCGCGAATGAGCTCAGACAGCAGATCATCAGTCAGGTGACTCCGGCGTGCGGCGACCATGTCATCGACGTAGGCGTCCAGCTCGTTCCACGACCGCATGATCGTGGCTTCATCGAAGTTGGCGTCGGGCTGGATGTTGAAAGCCTTGAAGATTTCGTCGGTCCACTGTGCGAAAAGATGCCAGTCTTCCCGAGGCGCACCAATCAGCGCACACATGATCGGGGTGGGGTAGGGCCGCGCGATGTCGGTCACGACGTCGCAACGACCGGCCTCTACTACTTGATCGATCAGTGCGTTCACCACTTCATGAATCGTGTCCTGTAGAGGTGACGTCGCGCGCGGAGTGAATGCCCTCGACACCAATTTGCGCAAGCGAGTATGTGGGGGACCATCGAGGCCCAGAAGGCTGCTCATCAGCTTGTCGTACAGCGGACCTGAGGTGACGCCCTGCGCTGCCAGCGACAAGCCGGGTGGCAACCTGAATCTGCTGTCGCGCAACATATCCCGTGCCAGATCGTAGGAAAGTATTTCGGGACCGAGAGGACCGATGGCGATGGGCGCACGCGATTGCGCAGTTCGCACATCTTCGAGGATGTCATGCGGAGTGGCGTTGAAATCGTAGCTGAACGTAGGCAGGCCAGCTTCGAAGACGTTGGGAGCGGCGCTACTTGCGTTCATCGTGATATCTCACATTCGATCGATTCCTCGACGGGCCAAGTCACGGACAACTAGATCTAGAATGTATGACCATAGCTTTGAGATCGTCAATACAAGACAATATATTCGCAGTTAAGCGCATGCTTTGCGTACCGTGGTCATACGGATTGTCGCCTGACGTCCGCGTCACTGTAAGGGGCAGTTGTTCATCGAGAACTCGCGGGGCGCTCCGTCTCGCGCCAGACTGCCTGGCAACCAGCCGCGCGAAGCCGGCAGCCACGTTGTGACAGGTTTGATCGAATAGCCGCGGCAGCGGTCGCGTCGGGCTCAGGCCGTCGGCGGGACCTGCGCCAGCGCCTCGGCCAGTTCGCGCGCCGAAGCGTAGCGATTCTCCGGCTCACGCTCCAGCAGGCGGCTGATCACCGTGCTCAGCACGGGCGGTACGTCGTTGGCGAAAGTGGACACGTCCGGCGCTTTCTGCGCCAACATAGCGTTGAGGATCGCCACAGGGCTCGTGGCCTGGTACGGCAGCCGGCCCGTCAGGCACTCGAACAGCACCACGCCAACCGCGTACAAATCGGTGCGCGCGTCCAGGTCACCGCCCATCAGCTGCTCCGGCGGCATGTAGTTCACCGTGCCGACGACGAAGCCGGCCTGGGTCAGCGCCTCAGTGCGCCGCACCGTGCGGGCCAGGCCGAAGTCCGCCACCTTTAGCATGCCGCTTTCGTCGATCATCAAGTTTGTCGGCTTGATATCGCGGTGCACAATGTCCTGATCGTGGGCCACCGCCAGCGCGTCGGCCAGCTGCGTGCCGATGGCCAGCGTGGATTCGATCGTCAGCCGCCCGCGCTTTTTGATCAGGTCGGCCACGGTCACGCCGCGGATGAACTCCATGGTGATGTAGTGGGTGCCCTTCCACTCGCCGATGTCGTGCGAGCGGACCACGTTGGTGTGGGAGATCTTGCGGGCCAGCTTCATCTCGGTGCGCAGGCGCTCAAGCCCCACCGGTTCCTCGGCCAGCAGCGACGGATGCAGCATCTTGAGCGCTACGTCCTCACCCAGCTCGCGGTCGTAGACCAGGTACACCGCGCCCATGCCGCCGGCGCCCAGCTCGCGGCGGACCTGATAGCGGCCCGCGATGACCTGGTCCGTCGCCGCAGGCCCGGACGCGGCCCCCTCGGCGGTCACGCCGGACTGCTCCATCTCGCGGCGCAGGCCGCGCACCCGCGCCCGGAGCCGCTCCTCGCGCGAGCGGATGCCGCGCACCATGCGGTCGAACACGCGCGCCAGCTGCCCCAGCTGGTCCTGTCGCGCCAGCAGGTCGGCCAGCAGTTTCGGGTCGTAGGTCTGCGCCTCGACCGCTTCGGCCGCCGCAGTGAGCCGGGCTACCCGATGCAGGTACGCCAACTCCAGATCGCGCAGCCGTTTCCGCTCCAGTGACGTGCGGATGCGCGCCGCGAGCACCACGCTCTCGTACGGCTTGGTGAGGTGGTCCTCGGCACCACGCTCCAGGCAGCGCACGACGCTGGCGGCATCCCCCTCACCCGAGACCACAATGACCGGGATGTGCTGGGTGCGCGTGTCGGCCTTAAGTCGCTCGAGCAGCTCGAAGCCGTCCATGCCCGGCATGTTCAGGTCGGTAATTACCAGGTCCGGGGCGTCGCGCTCGGCCGCCTCCAGTCCGGCGCGCCCGTTCTCGGCCATGATCACCGAGTGGCCCAATCGCTCCAGCACCATCGCCAGCTGCTCGCGCAGCAGCTCATCGTCGTCCACCACTAATACGCGCGCCGCGCCGGCGACCTTCGGCTCGGCTGCAGCGTCCGCCGCGTTGACCGCCTGCGTCGCCCCGGCGCGGAACCCGCCCGCGGCCAGCAGCGCGGCGGCGCCTTCCCGCGCGGCGCGCGCGTCCTGCAGCACCAGCTCTTCCTCAAGGTCGGTCGGGATCATAGTGAGCAGCCGGGTCAGCGCGTCCGCGACTTCCTTGAGCGGCGCGCGCAGCGCTGACTGAAGCTCCTCGAGCGCACGCGCATCAGTTACCTGTCCGCCGCCAGGCGGCCGCACGAGGAGCGTGGCCAGATAGCGCGCCTGCACCAGGGCGCGCCCCGCGTGCTCGCGCCAAGCGTGATGCGCGGGGCGGTGCAGGTCGGCCAGCAACCGCTCGCAGTCACCGGCGAGGCGATGCACACCGGCACTCAGCTGGTGCCGGGCCAGCGTGACTCGTTCCAGCTCGCCCGGCTCTACGTTGAACACCGGCGCCGCTATGGTCGCGTCCAGCTCGCTCACCTGCTATACCCCCCGATCGCCTCTCGGTTGCGGCAGGACCGCTCGCACTGCCTCGACCAGGCGCGCCAACTCCTCCGCCAGCCGTGCGTTGGCCGCGCGGAGCTCGTCCTCGCTCGCCTGCTGCTTGACCGCGGACTCCAGCGCCGCGGCCCTCGCCTGGACCTCGACGGCGCCCACCGCGCCGGCGGAACCTTTGAGCGAGTGCGCCGAGCGCTGGGCGTCGGCCAGCTCGCCGCGGTCCAGCTGCCCCGTGATGGTCGCCGCCGTCGCCGCGGAATTGCCCCAGGCGAACCTGTGGAGCAGGCGTTCGTACATGGACCGGTCGTTCATCATGCGGCCGATGGCGGCCTTCACGTCGAGACCAGCGATGTCGTCGAGGGTGGCGGTTCGGGACGCCCCCGTCGGGCCGTCGGCCGCCGCGCGGGCCGCCGGAGACGGGGCCTGACCCGCCCCACACTGCGGCCGCCACCGCAACAGCTTGCCGAATAGGTCGGAGGGTTCGATCGGCTTGGCGATGTGATCGTTCATCCCGGCCGCGAGACAGCGCTCGCGGTCGCCGGCCATGGCGTTCGCCGTCATCGCCAGGATGGCGAGCTGGGTGATCGGGAACTGTTGGCGAATGCGGCGTGTGGCCTCCTCGCCGTCCATCACCGGCATCTGCATGTCCATGAGCACCAGGTCGTAGCGCCGTCGGCCGACCCGCTCCACGGCGACCTGTCCGTTCTCAGCTACGTCGACCTCAAGCCCAGCGTTCTTCAGAAGCTCGGTGGCCACCAGCTGATTCAGCTCATTGTCCTCGACCAGCAACACCTGCAGCCCCTGCAGCGGAGCCAGGTCGGGTAGACCGGTCGGCGGCTGCACGGCGGACTCCTTGGCACTGGTGGCGCCAAACGTGTTGATGACGGTATCGAACAGCAGCGACGGGCTGACCGGTTTGACCAGCGTGGCCTGGATGCCGGCCACGCCGGCTTCCTGGATCACCTCGGCATGGCCGTACGCGGTGACCATCACGCGGCGCGGCTGCGCGGTGAGCGGCAGCGCAGCCATGCGGCGAGCCGTCTCGATACCGTCGATGCCGCCCGGCATGCTCCAGTCGAGGAACACCACGTCGTACGGCTCGCCCGACCGGTCCGCTGCGGCGACGCGGTCCAGGGCATCCTCGCCGCGCGTCACCGTGTCTACGCGGAACGTCATGTATGTGAGCATCCCCGCCAGCACCTCGCGCGCGGTGGCACTGTCGTCCACGACCAGGGCGCGCCGGTCGCGGAGATCGGGCGACGGCTGGAGCAGTCGTTCCGTTGCCGCCCCGCGCCGCAACGGTGCGGTGAACCAGAAGGTGCTGCCTCGGCCGAGCTCGCTCTCCACGCCCACGGCACCGCCCATCAGCTCGGCGAGCCGCTTGCTGATGGCCAGGCCGAGGCCAGTGCCGCCGTACTTGCGGGAGGTGGAGGCGTCGGCCTGCTGGAACGACTGGAACAGCAGCGCCTGCTGCTCGGGCGTCAGCCCCATGCCGGTGTCGCGCACCTCGAAACGCACGCGAAGGTCGTCGGCGGTCTCCTCCTCCACGCGCACGCAGATGACGATCTCGCCCCGCTCGGTGAACTTGACCGCGTTGTTGGCGTAGTTGATGACGATTTGGCTGATGCGTAGCGGGTCGCCGCGCAACGCGCGCGGCATGCGCGGGTCCACGTCGAAGGTCAGCTCGAGACCCTTCTTGGTGGCCTTGTCGGTCACCAGCGCCGCCACGTTCTCCAACAGGCGGTCGACGTGGAAGTCCACCGTCTCGACCGTGAGCTTGCCGGCCTCGATCTTGGAGAAGTCGAGGATGTCGTTGATGATGCCCAGCAGGTGCTTGCCCGAGCCCTCGATTTTCCGCACGTAGTCGCGCTGTTGGCGGTCGAGGTCGGTGAGCAGCGCAAGGTGTGACAGCCCGATGATGGCGTTCATCGGCGTGCGGATCTCGTGGCTCATGTTGGCCAGGAAGTCCGCCTTGGCCTGGGCGGCCACCTCGGCGGCGTCGCGCGCGGTTTCGAGCTCGGCCTGGAGCGTTTTCATCTCGGTAATGTCCTGCGCCACGCCGTACATCTGCTGTGGTTGGCCGGCCTGGTCCCGCACTAGTGTCGCCAGCGCCCGGACCCAGATGACATGGCCGTCGCTTGGACGGCGGTAGGGGTAAGTCGCATCGTAGGCCGGGTAGCGGCCCTCGATGGTGCCCTGGAGCTGCTCGCAGGTCGCCTCGGCCGCGGCCGGGTCCGCCGCGGCAATACGTGCGCGCCACTGGTCGGTGAGGCGGAGCCGACCTGCCTCGTCGCCGGTCTCACCTAAGATCTCCTGGACCCGCTGCGAGGCGTAGTAATGGTCGGGATCTGCGAAGTCGATGTGCCAGTGGCCCGAATGGGAGAGCTGAAGCGCCGTGTCGGCGAGGAAATGGCTGCGGTCGAGCTGCGCACGCAGCTCGAGATCCTGGGTCACGTCCCGCACGGCCGCCAGTACCAGCCGCTCGCCGTCCAGTTGAACGATGGCCAGGCTGATGTCCACCGGGACTTCGCTGCCATCCTTGCGCACGGCGCGCAGCGCGGCGCGCTGGGAGATGGCGCCCATGCGGCGGTTGACGCCGCCGTCCAGGAACGACTTGCGCAGGCCGGGGTGCACGCCGCGGATACGGTGGGGGACCAGCGTCTCGATCTTTGATCCCAACAGCTCGGCTGGTTCGTAGCCGAAGAGGTCCAGGACGGCGCGGTTGGCGGACCGGATGGTGCCGTCCTCGGTCACCGTGAGCATGGCATCGGGCGCACCGTCGAAGATGGCCTCGTGGTGCGTCGCCAGGCGGGCACCCTCCTGGCGCGGCCGCCCCCACGCGCCGCCAGCGGTGGACGGTTCTTCCATGTCGGCAACCTCGGGCTAGGGCGCCAATGGCACATTTCGGTATTTAGGCGAGTGCTTCGCGCGCTTCACTAATCATCATCGGTGTGACCCTCGTCACCAATGTAGCCTCGACCCCCACCAGCCGACCACCGTGCCGTGGCCCTCGATCGCCCGGTCCACCAGCCCCTCCGCGGCCGACATCTCCTACGCCGACCGTCCAGGTGGCCTCCGCACGCCTAACGCCGCCATGCTGTTCTCGGATGCCCAATGTCGACGTCCTCATCTCGAACCTTTGCGATCCCAAACGCATTTGAAGCCGCTCTAGCCCCGCTTCCGGCAGATCAGCAACGCCTCGACATAATCCCACCGATACCGCTCCGGATCGTCCGCCACACGACCCTCAAGCTCGCCGAGAAAGTCAGCGAGGAGATCGGCAGCGCGCATACCGGTTTCGCGCGCGAACGCACGCAAGAACAGCGGCCCGCCCCACGCGGTGATGCTTTTGACGTAGTCCCGTGCAAACACCGCCGCTTCGTCATGCCGATAGGGGTTATCGAGACGGAACAGTTCGGCGCTTTCGAGCGCCAGTCCGCCCACCTGCCCGCCGCCCACCTCGAAGGGAGCACAGAGCTCGTCGAGCGTGCGCGACCAGACCGGAACGACAGCCGCCTCCACGGTGGCGCTGCCGATGCGGCCGGCGTTGCGCCACTCGGCAAGCAACCGATTCATGTCTGCGATGATCTCGGCGTACAGACCGGTCCTGTCGGGGCATGGTGTGGGGGAGGCGGGGATGGCGGCGACGAACCACCCTCCCGGCGCGAGCTCTGCGGCGCGCATTTCGAGCAGGCACTGCCAATGCCGCTGCGCGGCAGCACGCCAAGCGCGGCGCTCCTCCCTATCCACATGATCGGGATAGCCCGGGAAGATCGAGCCACTCGACGGCAAACCGGCGGTGTCGGGCACCCAGTGCATGCATGTCCCGGTCACCGCGATGTGCACGGTGCCTGTCGGCAAGCAAGGCGCCTGATGCAAGGGAATTCCCGCCATAGAAACGACCGTCGCCGCAGTTGGGACCCGATCGAACGCTCGTCGACAAGCCTCGCCGTGGGCTTCCGGCTCGGTGTAGTGGGCGCCCGTTCCTTCGTCGGCAACGCCAGGACCGGTCTGACCCTGCGCGGGAATTACGACGACCCCGCTCCCATCCGGAACCGGCCTAAAGGCTTCCTGCAAATGGCCAGCGGCGACATTCCAACCGTTCGTCGGAAGATCGACGAGCGCGTAACTCAACGGCCGTCCGTCGCGTAGCGCCGCGAGATCGCGGATGAGACCGTGCGAGTTCACCCCGTCGGCGGCACCCAGATCCGCCACCCGAAGCACCGGTTCGCTCGCAAGGTGCTGAGCGGCGGACAGGACGGCCGGGTGAGTGGCCTCGAAGGCGGCCAGTTGCGAAAGGGCGTGTCGTGCATAGTCATTCGCCATGCTCGACAGTTCCGGACGTGGGGCCGTGGCAGTTCCTTTCCCGCGCGACGCCGTCGCGGGCGGGACGGCGCGACGGGATTATCGTGCCACGAGCCAATGTGCTGGCCAAGATCGAAAAGCGATTCTCAAAAATCGGCAGCCATGGAATCAAGAGGCGCTGATTTCCGGCCGATGCCGCACGCCTGCCGTTGAGTTCCGATCCCTGCAGGCATTGGCTGATGGCAGCTCCACACCATGCGGTCAATTGTGAGATTCTGCTGGTTGTGTCCGCGCCACTGGCGGCTGCTCCTTCGGGAGTAGTGACGTTTCTGTTCACCGACGTCGAAGGGTCGACCCGCCGGTGGGAAGCTGACGCGGATTCGATGCGGCTGGCGCTGGCCGCCCACGACGAACTGTTGCGCTCGGTGATCGAGACGCATGGGGGCTGGCTGTTCAAGCACACCGGCGACGGAGTATGTGCCGCCTTTGCCTCCCCGCGCTGTGCAGTCGATGCCGCGGTGGCCGCGCAGCGGGCATTGGAACTGCCGGTGCGGATGGGCCTCGCGACCGGTGAAGCCGAGCCGCGAGACGGGGATTACTTCGGTGCGGTGCTCAACCGCGCGGCGCGGGTCATGGCTGCCGGGCACGGCGGCCAGATCCTCCTGGCCGAGTCGACGGCAGGGCTTCTGAGCGAAGTGGAACTGCTGGATCTGGGGCCGCGGCGGTTGCGTGGTGTCCCCGTGCCGATCGGTGTGTTTCAGGTCCAGGCCCCGGGCTTACGTGTCGAGTTTCCGCCGCTGCGGGCACTCGGTGCCAATCCGGGAAATCTGCCTCAAACCGGCAGCAAATTAATCGGACGCGAAGCCGAGGTCGCCGACATCGTAGCGGCGGTCAAGGCGCATCGGCTGGTGACGCTCACGGGTGTTGGTGGGGTCGGCAAGACACGCCTTGCGATGGAGGTCGCCGTACGACTGGCCGATGAGTTTCCCGACGGTGTCTGGTTTTTCGAGTTGGCGGCGGTCACCGATCCGGCGGCTGTGCCTGACGCGGTGGCGGGGGTGCTGGGCATCACCCAGCAGCCGGCAAGGACAGTCAGTGAGTCGGTCGCCGCTGCTTTGGAGGGTCGGGTGCGGCTTTTGGTGATTGACAACTGCGAGCACGTTCTCAGTGCCGCCGCAGACCTGATCGAGGCGATACTGGCGTCCTCGGCAACAATACGGATCCTCGCCACCAGCCGCGAAGGACTTGGGAGCCCGGACGAGCGGGTGTGGCCAGTGCGATCCCTGAACGCAGCGGGAATTGACTCCGCGGCGGTGAGCCTGTTCGTCGAACGCGCACAGGGCATTGCACCCAACTTCTCGCTGGTCGACGACGCTGAAGCGGCCGCAATCGCTGAGGTCTGTCAACGCCTCGATGGGATCCCGTTGGCTATCGAATTGGCTGCCTCGCGGATGGGATCGATGACCGCCAGTGAACTGCGGGATCGACTTGATAACCGATTCAGGCTCCTGGTCGGCTCGCGTCGTGGCCTGGAGCGACACCACACGTTGCGCCACGCCGTGGCCTGGTCTTACGACCTTCTCGATGACGCCGAAAGGATTGTGCTGGAACGCTGTTCGGTCTTTACCGGTGGATTTGACCTCCAAAGCGCTTGTGCAGTAGCCGGTTCCGAGGACAGCGACGAGTACACCATGCTCGAGGTACTCGACACCTTGGTGCGCAAGTCGCTACTCGCGGTGAATCAGTCCGGTGCACGGACCCGCTTTTCGATGCTGGAGACGATCCGCCAGTTCGCCGAGGAACGGCTCATCTCCCGCGGCGAGGCAACCGAAATCCGGAACACCCACTCGCGATACTTCGCCGGACGGGAGCCCGACCTCATGGATATGTGGGACGGCCCGCGTCAACGGGAGATATACGACTGGCTCATGGTCGAGATGTCCAACCTGCGCACCGCGTTTCGGTGCGCCGTGGACCACGGCGACTTGGACGCGGGCGCCGCGATCGCCTCCTATGCGGCGTTTCTTGCACCGTTCCTCGAGAACTACGAACCGATCACGTGGGCCGAAGAGCTGGTCGAACCCCTGCGCGCCGTCGGGCATCCTCGACTCGCAGCCGTAAGCGTGGGAGCATCGCTGTGCTGCCTGATCGGACGCTTCGATCAGGCTGTGCGCTACAGCGAGATTGGCCAGCCGGTCATCGCGGCCGCCCGCGACAAGGTGTCGTACTTTGGAGAAGCCTGGCTCGGCAGTGCGTATTTGTTCGTCGGCCGGCCCGCGCGGTATGTCGAACTGTGCCGCGCCCAGCTGGCACGCACTGGTGACGCGAACACGATGGCCAAGGCGAATTTCGCGTTCGCCCTATCCGTCACTGGGTCGACTAGCGAGGCGCTTGCCGCTGCTAATGGTCTTCTCGATACCGCCGAAGCGATCAACAATCCGTGGGTGCTTGCCTACACCCTTTTCGCGTGCGGGTATGCCTTCCGCGACACCGATCCAAACCTCGCACTCGAGGTGTTGCGCCGCGCGGTGCGCGTAGCGGAAGACAGCGGCAACCGCTTCTTCGAGACCCAACTGGGGTACTGGCTGTGCGGGTTCGAGGCCGAGCAGGGCGACCCGGTGGCGGCGTTGAAGTCCCTCGATATTGCGATCCGCAATAACTATGAGTCGGGCAACATCGGCATGTTGCCCAACCCGCTGGCTATCCTCGCCACGGTCTTCGACCGGCTCGGGCGCTACCGACCAGCGGCCACCATCACCGGCTTCGCAGCGGTCAATCCCATGGCTACGGTCACCATGCCTGAACTTCGGACACTGACAGCGCACTTGCGCGCAATGCTAGGTGACCAAAGCTATGAATCGCTGGCACGCAGCGGGGAGACGATGACGATCTCTGCCGTGGTGACGTACGCGCACGACCAAATCGACCAGGTGCGAACGGAACTCGATCACTGCGCTTCATAGCCGGCGCGACGGTAGCGCCGAAATCATGCGCACCCCAGACCCGCAGCGGCGCTAGTCGTGATGGGGCGGTCGCTCGTCGCGCAGTCGGCCCTCGTCATACGCCTCGCGCACCTGCTCCTCGTCGCCGAATCGCTCCAGGTCTTCCCGCGTAACCTGGACAGGTGGCCGTTTGGGGTCGGGCTGCCGGCGTGTTGGTTCGGTTGCCATAAGCCGATTGTTATCGCTCGGGTCACGTCGGGGTAGGACTACGAACATGATGGACAAGCGACAATTGGCCGAAGAGCTCGGCCACCCCGGCGCCCAAGAGTTGCTCGCGGGTTCCATGGCCCGGCTGGCCTACAACGCGCACGACGGCTTCCCCCGGGTGATCCCCGTCGGTTTCCACTGGACCGGCGAGCACATCGTCGTCTCCACGGCCCCAACGTCGCCTAAGGCCCGCGCACTGGCATCCCGCCCGCAAGTCGCACTGACCATCGACGGCGGATCCACACCGGAAGAGGCGAAGGCGCTGTTGGTGCGCGGCGTCGCCACACTGGACACCGTCAGCGGTGTCACCGAGGAATATCTCGAATCCGCTCGAAACTCGATGGACGGGCCCGAACTCGAAGAGTTCGAACGCAATGTGCGAGCGACATATCAAGCGATGGTGCGGATTTCGATCGAACCGCTCTGGGCGCGGTTCTACGACTTCGGCGCCGGCCGGTTGCCCGACTTCCTCGCGGAGTTGGTCAAGGGCGGTTAACCGGCAAACTCGTGATAAGCACTTCACGTGAGCGCCGAAGCACAGCTACTCCTCGTCCTCGATCTCACCGGCACGTTCGTCTTCGGATTGAACGGCGCGCTGACAGCGGTACGCGTCGCGCGGCTCGACATCGTGGGGGTGGTGACGCTCGGCCTGATCACCGCGATGGGCGGCGGGGTCATCCGTGACGTCCTGATCGGCTCCATCCCGCCGGCCACGTTCCGGGACTGGCGTTACTTCGCGCTGGCCGGGGCCGGCGGACTGATTGCATTCGCGCTCAGCCGACGGTTGGACCGGCTGGGCACGGCGATCACCGTGCTCGACGCGATCGGGCTGAGCGTGTTTGCGGTCATCGGCGCGAGCAAGGCCGTCGAACACGGACTCGGGGTCGCGCCCGCGCTGCTGCTCGGGGTCGTCACCGCCGTAGGCGGCGGCACGATCCGCGACACGCTCGTCCTGCAAATCCCGACGGTGCTGCGCAGCGATCTGTACGCGATCCCCGCTCTGGCGGCCGCCGCGATCACTGTGGCCGCCATGCGGTTGGACGTTTACGGTCTGCCGGCGGCGGTGGCGGCCGGGGCGGTGTGCTTCGTGATCCGGATGCTCGGCGTCCGGTTCAATCTCAACGCACCGACCCCACCCGGCGGTTACGAACCCGAGGTGCCTCAGGAGAAGGCGTGATCGGGTAACCGATTGTGCTTCAGCAGATGTCTTCTAAAACGTAGACGTCGACCGGCTCGCTCTTGCCCTTGACCTTGGCCCGACGCCGCTGACTGACGCGCGCCGCCTCGCCGAGTGCGACCACCGTCCCGTGTCCGATCACCACCTGACCCGGCTTGGCCAGATCCTGCAACCGCGCGGCCAGGTTTACCGTGTCGCCGATCGCGGTGTAACTGCGCATCTGCGCGGCGCCGACGTTGCCGACCAACGTCGGCCCGGTGTTGATACCGACCCGGAATCGTGGCCAGTCGTCGTGCTCGGCGGCGACCCGCTCGACGGCCGCATGCAGCGCCAACCCGGCGCGGGCGGCGCGCGAGGCGTGATCCGCGTGTCGCGCTGGGGCCCCCCAGACCGCCATGACCGCGTCGCCGATGAATTGCGTTATGGTGCCGCCGGTCTCGAGAATCACCGGAACGATCGCCCCGTAGTAGGTGTTCAGCATGGTGACCACATGGACCGGGGAATGAGCCTCGGCGAACGCGGTGAACCCGCGCAGGTCGGCCATCATCACCGTCGCATCAACGATCGCGCCACCCAGTCCCGCTTGGTCGGGGTCAGCGAGCAGCGCGGTCGCGACAGCGGGGGACATGTAACTGCGGAAGAGGTCGTTGAGGTGACGGTAAAGACGGGCATTCTCCAGCGCGATCGAGGCCTGACTGGCGAACGAGCGCAGCAGCGCGACATCGGAGTCGGGGAAGACGCCGCCCGGTCGCCGGACGGTGATCATTCCGGCGATCTGGCCCTTCACCTCGAGCGGCAGCTTGAGAGTCACCGCGCCCGACCCCGGGGGGCCTGGGCCAGGGGAGTCGTCGAAGTGCAGTTCGCCGGCATGCACCAGGGCCAGTCGAATGTCATCGCGTCCGAAGGCATCGGTGATGGCCGACATCACGCGGCCGAGCAAGGCGTCCTCGTCCTGAATCACGCTCGATTCCTCGCCCACCGCAACCAGCTTGCCCAGCTTGCGCAGTTGTTCGCGTTCGGCGCCCAGCGCTTCGGCGGCCCGTTTGAGAACGGCGACTTGCTGTTCGGACAAGCCGAATCGGTCGGCGAGGCGAATGGTGACGGTGCTCGAGGGCACCTGCTCGCCAAGCTCGCGACGATGCATCATGTCGACCATGGCGTCCAACGCCATGCTGTAGTCGCTGCGCAGCGCGGCAATGGTCTCCCGGGTGGCGAGGGCGTCGAACAACCCACGCGCCGAACCCTCCCGGTGAAATTGGACTCGAGCGCTGTAGGCGATGAAACAGAACGCCGTCGTCATCAACAGGTGCCAAAGCCACCATGAGGCGTGCCAACTCATCCCGACGGCCAGCGCCACCGAGGCCTCCGCGAGCAGCACGAAAGCGGTCATGACAGACATCAACACGACCGCGGGCCGGCGGCGATAGATAGGGAAATACGCCGCCGCCGCCGCGGCGAACAGCGCTCCACCGATCAGCGCCGCATCGTGCTCGGCCCTGTCGACCAGCTCCTGGTCCGGCAGCCGTTCCAGTACACCGAAGTAGACCACCACCGCACACGCCGCCATGGATGCCCAGACCAGCCCGGACAGGAGGCGGCGCAACGTCCAGAGCGCGGCGCTTCGGGCGGGGCTGAACGTCGTGGCGGACGCCAGTGCCACCACGCCCGCGAGCACCAACCCCATTCGTGTGGGAAACATGAAGTCCGCGTCGGACGTATCCGTCAGCACTCCTGGCGTGAAAAGTGCATGAACACCGAAGAACCCGGCCGTCGTCACAAACACCAGCGACACCAGCCATAGGCGGGGGTCGTCCCGCGCGCGAGCCGTACGGGCTATCACTACGCCAAGCGCCACGCTTATCGACGACGCGGACAGCACCAGGACAAAGTGCGCGATCCGGTTATCCCATTCCAGGTCGACGGCGGGATACCTCAGCAGCAGCACCAGTGCCAGCATCGGAAGTGCCAGGTGCGTCAGCCAATTCGCAGTGCGAAGCGTCGATCCGCGGTGTGCAGCCATTCGGCTATCCCCCAGCATGCGATCCCAAAAATGCGCCGTGGCCGACCGTCGGCCCGAGACGGAATTGCCTTGCTGTCAGTGCAACACACCGAACCTTGGCGTTTGCTGTCAGTGCGTGATCACGGAGGTGGCGGGCCCGGCTGGCAGGTCGGACACCACCACGTGCGGCGGCGTTCCGGATCGTTGGGCACCTCGTCGACGACGTGAATGGTTGTGCCGCAGCGAAAACATGGCCGGTCAGCCCGGCCGGACACCCAATGTTGTTCGCCCTTGCGGCGTCTTCCCGTCGTCACCTGCATCGCACCCGGAACGGTCGCCGAATGCCGTAACGCGCGCGCCCCCAACTCGAGCAACGCTGACACGTCGACAGCGCCCACCGCTGTCCAGGGGCTATGCCCACGCAGGAAGCACAGCTCGTTGACCCACAGATTGCCGAACCCGGCCACGCACCGCTGGTCCAGCAGCGCGGCCACCAGCGGCCGGTCGGGGTCAGCCGCGACCCGTCGGGCAGCTTCGGCCACATCCCAGTCCTCCCGCAGCGGGTCCGGGCCGAGATGGCCTATCACCTCCGCCTCGTCCCGGGTCCGCAGCAAATCGACCACGGGTAGCCGCACGCCGTACGCCGCCGGACCGTCCGTGCGCAGCACCACCCGAACATCGGACATCACCGTCGACGGCAACCAGCGACCAGCGCCCGAGACCGTCCATGACCCTGCCATTCGCATGTGCGTGTGCAAGGTGAGGTCACCAGACAGCCGGGTAAGCAGATGCTTGCCGTGTGTGACATGACCGAGCACGCGATGCCCGGCAAGGTCATCGGTCGCGTGCGCCGGTACCCGCAGTTCGCCCCGGATCAGGACGCGATCGCGCAGTGCGGTGTCGAGCCGGCGGGCCAGCGCATACACCGTGTCACCCTCGGGCACGTCTCCATCTTCCCCGAGCCCGCAGCGTCAGGTTGCGCCAAGCGCCGCAGTGGCTTTGAGGGACTCGACGAGTGCACTCTCCGCTGAAACGCGGCCGATCGCTTCGGCGAGAGCGGATCGCGCAGCTTGTCCGCGCAATTCGAAATCGTCTAGCGCGGAACGCAATGCGAACAAGTGCGCGCCTTGCCGGTCGGCTGTCTGCCGGGCGCACCGTAAGTCCGCACGGCGGCCCACTGGATCCTGCCGGGTATGTGAAAGCAGCCGTTGCAGTTCGGCGTCGTAGAAACACATCCCCGTCTTGCGCGCCAGGGCCAACGATTCCTCGAGGCGGGCGCGGGCGTCGTCGAACCGCCCGGCGGCGATCAACAGCCGCGCCAGTGCGCCGGCGAAAAAAGGCAGATAGACGTTAAGGTCAGCGGCACGCAGTTCATCGACCAAGCCGCCGACCCGTGCGACATGGTCCGAAAAAGCCGATGACGGCCCGGTTTCGGCGTGTGTCAGCAGGGCGTCGACGACGGTCCGTTGAATCGTGCCCCGCAGCCGCCACTGGTCGAAGCCGTGCCGCGACGCGTCCTCGATCATCTCGGCGGCCAGCGCCGACGCGCGGTCGAGCTGCCCGGCTTCGGTACGCACCCAAATCTCTGCGAAGCGCAGATAGGCAAGGCTGTAGGGGCCCTGCGGAAAGCCGATGCCTTCGACGCAGCGCGCGGCATGCGCCAGTTCGTTCTCGGCGGCCGGAACATCGCCCTGCACCATCCGGAGCAGGGCCAGATGAATGCGGGCTGCAACGATCGGATCGATCGGCAAAAAGCCGACCGTTTCGGTCTCCCGATTGTCGATCGCTCCACGGCCGGTTGCGAGCTCCAAATGTGTAGCGGCGTCGGCGAACTCGCCACGTAGGAAGGCAAGCACGCCTGACCACGCCGCAAGTCGGGGCCAGAATCCAGGACGCCATTGATCCAGGGCGGCGCGCAGCAATTCGAGTGCTTGAGTTGCGCGGTTCAAATCCGCACGCCCGGTGTAGTAGCCGGTCAGGACTCCCAGCGTCGCGAAAAGCTCCTGCGCGGTGGACGTTTGGCCGCGGCTGTTGGTCGGCACTTCGGCACCGACCAGCTGCAAGCATCGTTCCAGATCGGGTGCGACGACGGGGCTTGACGGACTGACCGCGCTGCCGGCGAGAAATCCTCGACCCAAGCGCAGCGCGATCTCCCGGCGGTCGCGATCAGGGCTGGGCGGGCACCTGTCCAATTGCGTGAGCGCATGGTCAAGATGCGTGCGGGCCTCGGTCAGGGCGCCGCGCCGTCGTGCTGCCGCTGATGCCTGTTGATGCGCGGATGCGGCGTCGTCGAATCGCTCGGCCCAGGTGTAGTGGTTGGCGACCAATCCCCAGTCCGGTTCGCCGCCGACACTGCACAGGGCGTCACCGACCCGGGCATGCAGTCTTCGGCGAACGCTGGGCGGTGCCAACTCAACGGCCACCTCACGCAGTAGCTCATGACGGAACCGCCAGCCGTCGGCCTTCCACGGTTCCAGCACCTGTGCCGCCGCGAGTTCGCCGACGACGCGGTCGAGGTCGTCATCGTTCATGTCGACCACGGATCGCAGCAGGCCGGTATCGACGTAACGACCGATGACGGCCGCCGCCTCGACAACCGGCACCACCTGCGCGCTCGCGCGGAGTCGGGCGAACAGCGGCTCGTAGAGTGCTTCGGGCACACCAACCTCGGTGATCCCGGCGACCACCTGTTCGATGTAGAACGGCAAGCCGTCACACCGGGACCGAACCGTGGCTTGCTCCTGCGGTGTCAGCGCCGGGTTGAGGGCGGCGATCAACTCGTCGCTTTCGTCCTCGGACAACGGCCGAAGCTCAAATACATTGACAGGCCAGCGATCCGGCAGCCAATCTCGGTTGCGTCCCGTGACGATCACCAACAGGCGGCCCTGGCCCGCGCCGAGTAAACCCCCCAGCACCTCGAGGCTGGCCGGGTCGAACCAGTGCACGTCCTCGGCGACCACCAGACCGGGTTCGTTGCCGAACCAGGCCAACAGATAGGTCTGCACCGCTTCGGAAATCAGGTTGTAAAGCTCGGTGCCTTGGTCCGGGACCGGCTGGTATCCGTGTTGGGGGTCGATGCTGAGCACCGGCGCCAGCAGAGGAATGAAGCGGACCGGGTCCAGGCCCACCCTGACCATTTCGGCGGTCAACATCGCCAGGCGCTCGGCCGGAGCAGTGAGGCGACCGATGCCGCAATGGCGTTCGATCAGCGCACGCACGGGGTGCATACCGGCGTCGGTATGGAACGGCGATCCGATCAGCTCCAGCACGGCGTTCCCGGACTGCCTGACCAGTACCTCGCCCGCTGTCGCCAGCCGGCTCTTGCCGATCCCCGCTTCCCCGCAGAACACGATCCCCGGCGTGTCCAACTGTCCCGCCTGTGCCCGCGCCCAACTATCCTGCAGCTGCTGCCACTCACGTGACCGACCGACGATCGGTCCCTGCGCAACCCGCGCCGGTACCGGTCGCTCACCCATCACTCGGTAGTGGTCGATCAGACCCTGCACGCCCTTCACCGGCGCGGCGGGGCAGGACTCGAGTTCGAACGCATCGCGGACGAGCCGCGCGACAGCATCGGAGATCACGACGCCGCCAGGGGGGGCCAGGCTGCACACCCTGGCCGCAAGATTGGCGCCGAGTCCATACACGTCGGCCTGGAGATCAATCGCGCGGTGGCCAAGCTGAGCGCCCAGGTCAGGGCGCGCTTCGGGTTCGAAGTGCGAGCGCGGGTGGGCGTGCACCGCGGTGTCGTCTATCTGGATACAACCCAGGCCGACGTGTATGGACTCGGCGCCAATCTTGCGGCCAGGGTGTGCAGCCTGGCCCCCCCTGGCGGCGCCGTGA
>NZ_LZKQ01000181.1 GCF_001668675.1 Mycobacterium asiaticum
GGTGATCACCTCGCGCACCATCAATGCCCAGCAGAAGGATCTGGATCAGGCGTTGTTGGCGGCGGCCGGGTTCGGCAACACGGGTGCGGAGTTGTTCAACAAGGGTGGGCCGTATCTGGCGCGAGGCGCCGCCGACCTGGTGCCCGCGGCCCAGCTACTGGACACCTACAGCCCCGAACTGTTCTGCGCCCTGCGCAACTACCACGACATCGTGCCCATCACGGGTGCCTCCGAAGGAGGCTTCAACGGCTACTCGTTAAACATGGACACCGAGGTGCTCTCCGGGCTGGGACTGATCGCGAACCCGGTGTCCGCGGCGCCCGTCATCGCTTCGCTGGTGGGCGGTGTCGCCGGGGTGGTCGGTGGGGCGCCCAACCCCTACATCTACCCCGAGAACTTGCCGCGGGTGAACGCCCGCGGTGGGCCCGGGGGAGCCCCGGGGTGCTGGCAGCCGATCACCCACGACTTGTGGCCCGCACCGGAGTTGGTGATGGACTCCGGCAACAGCCTTGCACCGTACAACCACCTGGACACTGGATCGCCGTATGCGATCGAATACGTCTGGGGCCGCCAGGTAGGGGATAACACAATCAACCCATAAATGGGCATTCCCGCATAGAGTGGGCGACGAGCTTTTGTGGTGGGAGGGTTTTCGCGTGCGAGCACAGTCAGCATCCGGGACAGCTCTCGACGCAATCCTGCGCCGACGCCGATCTGGTCATCAAGCAGATCCCGGTGATGCAGCATCACGCGGCGCAGATCCCAGTCAGGCTCATCCAGGGCGCAAGCAATATCGGCCAGTGGTGATTGGCTTCGCGGGGCGCAGCCGATTCGCGAGCCGGTATTCCACTGCCGCTTTTGTTGAACACTCGCGTGGAATCGATGAGCATTCGCATGGAATGATCGAGGCGACGACCCGCACTTGGCATCATGCCGCCAAAACCGCTAATGCCGCACCGCGGCAAATGACACACTGAAATGGCGCCGCAAAAGGGTAATCGCAGACCGGGCCGCCCGCCTGCCGCGACGGCCGGCGCCGCGCGCCAGCGAATTATCCGAGCTGCTCGTTTGGTGTTTAGCGCACGCGGCTACGACGGCGCGACGCTCCAAGACATCGCCGCGCGCGCCGACCTGAGCCGGCCGGCGATCAACCACTACTTCTCGAGCAAGCGAGCGTTGTATCAGGAAGTGCTGGTTGAGACCAACGAATGCGTCATCGGAGCCGGTGTTAAACATGCGGACATCGAGAATTCGCTGGTGGCTCGCCTGATGGCGTTCATCTCCGCGGCGATGAGAGCCGGTTCGGAAACTTCCGCCGGGTCTGCGTTTTTAGTCACTAGCCTACTCGAATCGCAGCGCCATCCCGAATTGGTTGGCACCGAAAACGATCCCCTTTGGATCATTCGGAAAGTATTGACACGCTTCGTCAACGACGCGATTGAGCGCGGCGAACTCGCTGCGGATATTGATGCATCGGCAATGGTCGAACCGTTGCTCGTCGTGGGTTGCGGCGTGGGGGTGTACGCGGGCTACGTCCGGACTTACCCAGAGATGGTGGCCATGACCCGAATGCTGCGCCAACTCGTGGAAAGGGCGCTTTGCCGACCCGAGGACTAGCGGGACGGCCGTTACGGTGGTGACCCGTCGGGCTCAGCCGTGCTGAAGCCGATCATCCCCCGTCGAAGATCGCCAAAAACTCACCCGACGCCGCCACGGTGATGGACGGCACCGCCCCCACCGACGCCGTCCCGCTCATCCGCTTCCTGGTCAGCGATCCTGATTCGGTACATGCGGCCGCGCCTAGGCAGCGAGGCTGACCCTTTTGCAGCGCGAACGCCTTGCATAGGGAGGTGGCCTGACCCCGTTTGGTTGATCCATGGCTTATGAGAGTCTTGCAGCCCACGACGTGGGCAGGAAGGCTCAACAAAATCATGGCGACGAGGAAGCGGCACAGCCCGGAGCAGATTGTGCGCAAGCTGATGGCGGCCGATCGGCTCCTGGCCGAGGGTAAGGACACGGCAGCGGTGTGCCGCGAACTGGGTGTCTCCGAGGCCACCTACCACCGGTGGCGTAACCAGTTCGGCGGGTTGAAGGCCGAGGACGCCAAACGGCTCAAGGACCTCGAACGCGAGAACACCACCCTCAAACGCCTGCTGGCAGACGCGGAGTTGGAGAAGGACGCGCTGCGGGAGATCGCGAAGGGAAACTTCTAGGCCCGG
>NZ_LZKQ01000182.1 GCF_001668675.1 Mycobacterium asiaticum
GCGCCGGTCGCCGACCCACTGCCACCCTTTCCGCCAGCTCCGCCCTGGCCGGCGTCACCGCCCTTGCCGCCGGCCCCGCCCACCCCGGTGCCGCCGTTTTCGAACGAGCCTTTCGTACCGTCGGCACCGCGGCCGCCGGCACCGCCGTCACCGCCATCACCACCAGCCCCGCCGGCACCGTCGATACCGTGCTGACCTGTGGTGGATAGCGCTTGCCCGGCGGCCCCACCGTTGCCTCCAGCCCCGCCCGCGCCACCGGCACCGCCATGACCGCCGTCTTTACCGTCGGCTCCGGGCGTGGAGAAGTCGGGCAGGTAGCTCCGGCCGGTTCCGCCCGTTCCGCCCTTGCCACCGCTGCCGCCGGCGCCACCGTTACCACCATTGCCGCCATCGACCCCGCCGCGGCCGCCAGCACCGCCGTCGCCGCCCAGACCGCCGGCCGCACCGTCCGCCTCGCCCACGCCCGAGCCACCTAGCGCACCGTTGCCGCCGGCCCCGCCGGTGCCACCATTGCCGACTCTGCCCCCATCGCCACCGGCCCCGCCGGTGCCGCCGGCGATTCCACCCGCGAGGCTGTCGGCGCCCTTGCCACCAGTGCCGCCGTTACCGCCGGTGGTCGGGCTAGTGCCGGCGACACCACTCGCCGCACGGGTGCCGTTGCCGTTATCCCCGCCTAGGCCACCGGCTCCGCCCAATCCGGAGTCGCCACCCTTACCCCCGGTTCCACCGACACCGGTGCCACCGTTGTTGAAGGTGCCGGTGCCACCGGTGCCTCCATCACCGGCGATGCCACCAGCACCGCCCGCGCCACCGGTACCGCCCCCGCCATGAGCACCCGCCAGGCCCAGCAGCCCGCTGCTGCCACCCGCCCCGCCGGTCCCGCCGGTCCCGCCGGCCCCACCGCGGCCGCCGTGGCCGCCGTCGAAACCGTTGCCGCCACCCAGGTCCGCATTCGCGCCAGTAACACCCGCACCCCCGGCGCCGCCACCTCCGCCAACACCGCCGGCTCCGCCAGCTCCGCCGTTACCGATCAGCCAGCCGCCGCGACCCCCGGTGCCGCCGACTCCGCCTTGCCCACCGATGCCACCGTCCAGGCCGGACTCACCCGACAAGGTGCCAGAGTCGCCCGCCACGCCAGTCATGCCGGTGCCGCCCTGCCCGCCGATCCCGCCGTTGCCGAACAGATGGGCCTGCCCGCCGGTCCCGCCAGCCCCGCCACTGGCCCCCAACGTGGTCGCCGTGCCACCACTGCCGCCCGCGCCACCGTGACCGAACAGCCAGCCACCGTTACCGCCGGCACCGCCGGTCCCCGCGGACTCACCGGCCCCGCCGATACCGCCGGCCCCACCGCTGCCCAGTAACCACGCCGCGCCGCCGACCCCACCGACACCACCGGTGGGCCCGGCCCCCCCCCCCCCCCCCCCCCCCCCCCCCCCCCCCCGCCCGCCCCCCCCCCCCCCCCCCCCCCCCCCCCCCCCCCCCCCCCCCCCCCCCCGCGGGGGGGCCCCCCCCCCCCCCCCCCCCCCCCCATCGCCCC
>NZ_LZKQ01000183.1 GCF_001668675.1 Mycobacterium asiaticum
CCGCCCCGGCAGTGCCGCCGGTGCCGCCTGCGCCGCCGTCTTTGCCTGCCCCGCCGTCGGTGGTGGAGCTGCCGCCGTTGCCGCCGTTGCCGCCGGCCCCGCCGACGCCGCCCCGACCGCCGCTTCCGCCGTTCGTTCCGTTCGCGCCGTCGCCGGCCCCGCCGTCGCCGCCGGCGCCGCCGGCGCCCCCCTGACCGCCCGACGCACCTGCGGTGGGGGAGCTGCCGCTGGCGCCGTTACCGCCGTTGAAGCCTTTGCCGCCGGTGCCACCGATGCCGCCGTCGCCACCGGTGCCGATGGTGCCGATCGTGCCGCCGTCCGTTCCATTGCCGGCCGCCCCGGCGGTGCCACCGGTGCCGCCTCGGCCACCGCTTCCACCGAGACCGCTGCTTCCCGTGTTGTCACCGCCGGCGCCGCCTTTGCCGCCGGCGCCGCCCTTGCCGCCAATGCCGCCGTCGCCGCCATGAGCGCCGTTGCCGTCGCCCTTGCCGCCGTCGCCACCTTGTCCGCCTCGACCGCCGTCGCCGCCCTGACCCGCCTGAGCGCCGGCGGTGGGGTTGGCGCTAGCGGCGGCCGCCGTACCGAACCCGCCTTGCCCACCGTTGCCGCCGGTGCCGCCGGTGCCGCCGGTGCCGATGGCGCCGTTCGCGCCGCCGTCGGTTCCGATACCACCAGCGCCCGCGGTTCCGCCGGTACCACCCTTGCCGCCGGCACCGCCGGCGCCGAAGCCGGGCCCAGCGAGGCCGGTGTTGTTGCCGCCGTTGCCGCCGTCGCCTCCCTGGCCACCGATTCCGCCGGTGCCGCCGTTGCCGCCACCCGTCCCGCCGATGCCGGCACCGCCGGCGCCCCCTTGGCCGCCCCGGCCGCCCTGGCCGCCTTGGCCGCCGCCGGTGGGGTCGTCTGCAGTGGCGCCAGCCCTGCCGGACCCACCTTGCCCGCCGGTGCCGCCGGTGCCCCCGGTGCCGCCTTTGCCGCCGCCGCCCTCTGCGCCACCGTCGGTTCCCTTGCCGCCTACCCCGGCCGTGCCACCGGTGCCGCCTTGGCCACCGGCGCCGCCGAGGCCGGCGAGTTCACCGGTGTTGTCGCCGCCGGTACCGCCGGTGCCACCGGTGCCACCGATGCCGCCGGTGCCGCCCTGACCGCCGCCGATGCCGCCAATGCCTTTGCCGCCGGCGCCGCCTTGGCCGCCCTGGCCGCCCCGGCCGCCTTGGGCGCCCACGCTGTCGGGGCCGGGGTTATCGGCGCTCGTGCCGGCGGCGCCCTGCCCGCCTTGGCCACCTTGTCCGCCCTGTCCGCCTTGCCCGCCGATGCCGTTCTTGCCGCCCGCACCGCCCGAGTTTCCGGCTTGGCCCCCGGCACCCCCGGTTCCACCCTTTCCGCCCTCGCCGGGGCCGGTGCTGTCAGTGGCATCGGTCCCGCGTATGCCCATTCCGCCGGTGCCGCCGGTGCCGCCGTTACCGCCGTCACCGCCGGGTCCGCCGCCGGATCCGCCCGCCCCGCCGTTGCCACCGGTATGGGCGTTGGTACCGCTCGCGTCGCCGCCGCGCCCGCCGTTGCCTCCGTCGCCACCAAGTCCGGGGCTGCCCATCCGGCCACCGGGACCGCCGAACTGCCCACCTGGACCAGGCGCGCCGCCGGTGCCGCCGATGCCACCGGTCCCGCCCGGGCCACCGTCGGGCACGCCTGACCCCCCGGCCCCGCCGGTGCCGCCGGTGCCGCCGTTACCACCATTGCCGCCGTTTCCGCCGATACCGCCGGGCAGTGCCGCCCCGCCGGTACCGCCCTGGCCGCCCTGCCCGCCAGTGATGCCCTGGCTTCCGTTGGCCCCGGTGCCCGCGTCAGCAGAGCTGGCGGGGGCAGCGTTCCCCCCGTTTCCACCCAAGCCTCCGGTGCCACCGGCGCCCGGCGTTCCGGCCTGGCGGATGGTTCACCAACGGCGGCGCGGGCGGGGCCGGCGGCGTGGGTGGCCAAGGCGGCGACGGTGTCAGCGGTCCCGCCAATACCCAGGGCGGCATCGGCTTCACCGGCGGCACCGGCGGGGCCGGTGGCCCAGGAGGCCACGCACCATTGTTATTCGGCAAAGCCGGCGCCGGCGGCGCCGGAGGGATCGGCGGCACCGGCGGAATCGGCGGAGATGGTGGCGACGGTCTCATCCCTGGTACCGGCGGGACCGGGGGCACCGGTGGGATCGGGGGGCCG
>NZ_LZKQ01000184.1 GCF_001668675.1 Mycobacterium asiaticum
CCACCTGACCCCAAACCGCCGCCCATGCCACCCCCGCCGGGCATCGAACCAAGCCCCCCGGTCATCGACGTCAACCCCGGCGGAAACCCGACAGACTGAATCCCGCTCCCGCCGCCAGGTATCTGTTCGGCACCGCCCGCAAACGGATTTGCCACCGCCGGAGGCGGCAGCGGATTGTCTGTATCGTCCCCGGGGCGCCCGAGTCCGTTGCGATGGCCGGGTCCATGCTGGTTACTGCCCGCACCCTGAACACCGTTCTCACCGCCATCGGAAGATCCGCCATCTGGCGATCCACTGTCATCTAACGCTTTTTTGTCTCGCCCTGCAGGTACGGCGATGCCGCCACCGCCGCTGTGGGGCAGAACGGGATCTTGAGGCATCGGACCGCCCGAACGCGAAGTCAGAGCGGTGATATCCGCGCCAGCGGTCCCGTGAAACGCCTTGGCTTTTGTGAGCGCGGACTGGACAGCCTGGCTGGTCAGGTCTCGAGCGCGGGCATGAGCGGCGACCACGATCTCCTGTCGTTTTACCGGGTCTGCGGTCGCAGCGAGTTCCGCATTCGCGTCGTTGGCAATCCTGTTCTGAGTGTTGCGGGCGGTGCGATAGTCGCCCGCGACCCCGGTGAAATACGTTGCGGCCGCGTTGTATATCTCGACCATGCGCCCGTAGTCGGCCGCCAGCTGGCGGTTCTTTTCGTGACCGGCTTCCCACCCGGGCGACTGCGCGGCATCCTCACGCATCGCATTGGCGACCTTCAGCCGCTGCTGCAGTTCCGCAGTATTTTCGGCCAACGCCTTGTAATGCGCAGCTTGAGCCTCCAACGGCTCCGCCGCCGGCGGCACCATATCGAGAGTAATGATCATGTTGCCAGCGATGCTGACCGCAGGAACATCAGCCATCAATCCCCCTTATGCTGTTACCGGCACGCCGCGTTGACCTTGCCCTCGGCGGCATTCGCCCGATCAATCGCGGCATCTCGCGCTGTGCCTTTCCGGTGCGCGGTGGCGTTTTCCATATCCACGCTGGCCGCCATGTAGTCGTTGATCCCTGACCGGATCGCAACCGGTGTATTGGCAGGCAATTCGCGATATAGATACTCCCTTTCGACCAATGTCACCCGCGCCTCATTGGCCAAGGCATCCTGCACTGCAGGAGTGTTCCAATCACCCGGAGTGTGCGCCACCGCATTTGTGGCGCCATCCATCACCGATGCAGTTCTTCCCCACAGCTCACAGGCCTTCGCGCGGGCCGCAGCCACCTGATCAGCGGTTGGTGGCGGTGGCGACCACGGCACCACCACGGTGTTAACCGCACCTTTCGAGGAGGTCGCCAGCCCTATGCCGGCCAGCGCCACTGCGACCACTGCGGCCACGAATACGCCTGCCGCTCCCACTATGACTCCGCGGCTGGGGCCGGGAGTAGGCAGCCATGGCGGCGATGGTGCTGGCTGTCTTAGCTCAGGCGAGTGAAAGGGAAAGGTCACGTCAGCTACAGGCCTTGTTTAGTCGATCGCCGATGTTGTTTGCTCTGTCGACTAGCGCGTCTGCGTCTGGGTTTGACACTCCACGGGTTTCGCCGTCTGCCACTGCGACCAGCGCGGCGATGTAATCATTAGTCGCTTTGACGACATCGTTTGGGGTCGCCGGTGGCAGATGTTGTTGCATGTACTTAGTTTCAATCGCCACTACGAGCTGAAAATTCGCCAGTGCGGGACCGTATTGGGGCGATTTCCGATCACGGGCGGCGACAATTAAGTTCTGCTGCGAGTTGTTGACGCTCAAGGAGGCTGCCTCGCTTGCGTCGCAAGCTTCTTTTTTCGCCGACGCTATCTGCTCGGGGCTGTAGTTCGGCGGGGGCGGCGGTGGCGCCGTTACCGTCGTGATGGTCGCGGGTGGGGGCGACGCGGTCATTCTGATCACGCTCATAACGAGCGCACTTATAGCCAAGAGCGACGCAGCCAGCAGCACCAGCAGCACCAGGATCCAGCCCCTCCGCCGGGGTGGAGGTCCAGGAGGAGGCGCAGGCGTTTGAGGTGGCGGCAATACGGTTGCGCCCATAGGCGCTCCGGCCGGCGAGGCAGACAACCCCGCGGGATAGCCCGGCACCTGCGGATTCATGTGTTAAAGGGTATCGGCGACCGGCGACATACGGCTACCAATAACGAGCACTTTGTGCCGCACCCTGGGAACCCACCGAAGGAGATCACGCATGAGCATCACGCCCACCCCGCCACTGCGCCCCGGTTACGGCCCGAGCAGCCCCGACCAGGTGATCGCGCACGTGCACTCCGATGGACGGATGGCCATCACACTGACCGAGGGCACCTGCCTGCAGGTGCCAGACCTGGACGAGTGGCAGCTTCTGGGCCGCGTACCGATGCGCAACGACTGGCCAAGCGAGCTCAAGATCAACGTGGTGGCGTACCACCGCCACACCGGACGACTAGCACGCTTTTACATGATCCGGCCGCAGCATCCCGATGGGCTTGATGCTCTGGACTACAGTTCCGATCCCGATGACCTACCTGGTTATGCAGCCTGGAAGCAGCAGTGGGACCAAGAGAACGCCGCCGCGCGGTACGAGACCGATAAGCCGCTGTGGGACTTGGTATCCCGGCTACCCGAGATCACCGACGTGTTCATCGGCACCGTTAAGGATCTGCACAACAGCAACGAGAAAAACGCATGACCACCAACACAGACGTTCGTCCACGCGCTCCCAGCGCTGCGATCGGCACATCGTGCTCCACGAAGACGGCGACCCCCGCCTGATCTAGATGCGGCCTCGTCCTCGCAGGGACGGTCACCGAGGTTCGGAGACGGGTCTGTCGCTTACGCCTGGCCTCGGCAAGCCATAGCGAGCGCGAATCTCTTCTTCACCGAACGTGTGGCCGGCTGCGCGGTCGGCATCCGACTCTCGCAGCGACTGAAGCAGGGCTGCCACATCGATGGAGGGGTCGTCGAAGGGCCAGTCGTCGAGTTCGTCGATGGTCCACTCGTCGGGGGCTTCGCTGTCGCCCTGGTGGGCCGACGTGTCAGACGCTTCCCACACAGCGACATCACCGCGAGGTAGCGGCTTGTCGAAGTCATCTGAGACACCAAGGTCGGGCAGTTGACCGAAACGGCGGGACGAAGTCGGGGACGAAGGCAGCTCCGACCCGGTGTCACCGCACTCGCTCGTCACGCCTCCAAGGATAGGGACGTCGGGACATCCGGCCGTCACAACTGGGCCCGCTCTCCCGAGATAGCCATGTCCGCTGACAGTTGAGCACATTGCTCCTGTCGCACATCTAAAGAAACGAGACACCCATCGGGCGCTACTCCCCTGTCGCGTAACCGCTGGTCGTACTGTCTCATTTCTTGTCTCACACCGCGTGTCTCAGATCCGCATTGTCGGAGGGCAATGAGACGGTAGATGCTGTGACAGCGATTCTCGGGTACGCGCGGGTGAGCACTGTGGGCCAGGATCTCGATGCGCAGCTCGCCGCGCTCGCCGCCGAGGGGGTCGAATCTGGCCATGTCTTCACCGACAAAGTCTCCGGTGCAGTGAACACCGATCGGCCAGGCCTGACGGCCTTGCTGCACTACGCCCGCGAAGGTGACACCGTAGTGGTCACCGCCATCGATCGACTGGGCCGATCTGTCGTAGAAGTAACTCGCACCATCGCAGAGCTTGGCCAGCGCCGAATTCTATTGCGCGCCTTACGCGAAGGCGTAGACACCGGTACACCGACAGGGCGTGCGGTGGCCACTATTATGGCTACGCTGGCCGAGCTCGAACTCGAACTCGGCCGCGAGCGGCGCGCCGCATCCCGGGACTCCCGCCGAGTTCGCCAACTGCCGGCTACCAAGCCGGCCAAGCTGACCCCGGAACGCCAAGAACAGCTGCGCCGACTCGCCGCAACGGGGGAACCGGTCCCTGAACTTGCTCAAGCATTCGGTATCAGTCGGGCCACGGCGTACCGCTACCTGGCCAAACTCAGCTCGCCCTCAGGAGCCGCGTAATGACCAGCGCCGAACTGCACCCGTCGACTCATCTGCGAGCCGCGGCGTGGGTCCCCGATGACGTCGAAGATCGGCCGTATGAGGACGCCATCGCCCTGGCCGCCAATTGGATCTGGGAACGCGGCCAGGAGGAGGATCTAGCGCCGCTGCTGGTGAGCAACGCGCAAAATGCCGCGAGCTTCGGTTATGCCGACCTCGACGAGATCATCCGAGCGGGTGGGCACGCCACTCCGCAAAGCCGCAACCGGCCTGACCGCGGGCCGGTTCTCGCCTTCGTGCCAGATGAACGGTCGTTGCACTTCGCGATGGGCCTCGCCCGCGGTCATTCACTTGCTGTCGTCGAGGGCTCCACACCCTTGGCCGAGTGGGCTGCTGGCGCGGCCGCCATCAACTTGCTGACAGGAGAGGTCACCACCTCCGAGATGGACGATGACGTGCGCAAAGACCTCGATTCCGTCATTTTCTACGGCGGTCGCAACGGCTGGACCGGAGCAGATGACAAGGCCCAAGCACGGCGATTTCTCAGCGGCCACATCAGCGGCGGCCGTCTCACTCCCGATCAAGCCGCCGCCTACGTCCTATCGTCGCAGTCGGTGTCTGACCGCGGGGCAAAGCGACTACTCGAAATGCTCAGCCGCTAGTCGCGCGAAAGACCCCTTGAGGAGCCCCATGAATGCGATCCCCGCCCGCACCGAGGAAGAACTGCAGCGGCTAGCGCTGAATGGCCTGCTGGAAGAAACCCACTGGTTGGATCTCAAACGCGAGCTGGCATCCGGTAACGCCGCGAATAAAGACCTAGCCAAAGACATCGCTGCTTTCGCTCTTGACGGAGGAACGATCCTGATCGGCGTCGACGAGGACACGTCGCCGCCTAGTCTGTGGCCGGTCCCCCTAGCGGGGCTCGCTGAGCGAATCGAGCAGATTGCGCGGATGAGGGTCGACGAGGCAGTACAGATTCGGACCACCGTCATCAATTCGACAACCCACGCCGACCATGGGTACCTCGTTGTCCACGTCCCGCAGTCAGTCCGAGCGCCACACATGGCTGACGGGCGCTATTACGGCCGCGGCGACAAAACCAACCGTGTGCTGACCAACACCGAGGTCGTACGGCTCCTTGACCGGCGCCTGGCGGACCGCCGCGATCTGCGAGTTGAAGCCCGATCGATCCGTACCGAGCTCGTCGGCGACGGCGCGCCTCTGCTCGTCGTGCTGGCCGATCCGCTCAGTGCACGGGAAGACATGCTCGTCTCCCTCACCGAAGCCTCGCGGTGGGAAGAAGCAGTGCTCCAGCTCGTTCACGCGGCCACAGGTCCAGAACATGACACATACGCACCAACGCTGGCTCACGCTGGTGGTTTTGCTCGCCGCCCTGGCGGTGTCGCGTTGACCACCGGCATGTACGACGGGCAACGCTTCGCCGGCGAGGATCGCGCCGCCGAGATCGTGCTGTATGAGTCTGGCCGGCTCGTTCTGGCATCGGAGCGCGCCGTGACCACACGCTCATTCAGAAACGTGGCCCCTCCCCAACCCGATCTCACCGTCGTCTTGGAATTGTTGATCATCGGGCACGTCAGCTTGCTTGCCCGTCTGGCCGCTGCAGTGTCACACCGCTGGGGATACACCGGCAGTTGGCGGTTCGCCCTCTCGATGAATGGCCTTCGCGACTCGACGTCGTGGATGATCGCCGACCGGAATTTTGGCGACAGAGGGCCCGTCTACACAGAAGACATCTACGAGAGGGCAACCGAAGCTTCCCTGAGCGACCTCGATGAAAATCCCGACCAGGTCGTGGCAGCACTCACGGCTCCGCTTCTTCGCAGCCTCGGCAGCTACCCAGCCTGGGAAAAGCGCTTTAACCAGCCGCCAACCATGAACGTAGTGACGTAACGACGTATATACGTCACTACGTCAGTACGTCATTACGTTACGTCATTACGTTTTTTGGTTGAGGGGTGGACCGCAGTCTCGCTTAGCGCGGGCAGAAAAAACCCGTCCCCTGCCGGGAACGGGTGGTATTGCGCAATTATGCAACGCGCGTTGCGTCCACGCAATTCCCCTCCCTTGTCGGGTATGTCACCAGGGCTGAGGCTTAGAGACCCCACCAGCGGGGTCTGGAAGTTGGCAGGACTGGAAATCGGCGGCCACCAGCTGGTACCACCAGTGGTTGCCTACCCCGTCCGACGGTTTACCGCGCAGCTTTCCTGCGGTCTGGTTTTTGGTCGGGTTGATGGTGCCAACCGGGACGCGATCACGTGCGGCCTGAACGGGGAATTTCAGGTCGCTGTCGTTGCTGATCACCAGCGCGGCATCGATGCGCTTTTCGAGGATGTCGAGCAGCAGGTGAGCGGCCACATTCACATCGGAGCCCTTTTCCTCACGCCGCGCAACGGAGACGAAGAATCGCGCGTCGGGGGCGTTCAGTCCGGCGCCATCTTTGATGGTTACCGGCCAAGCTGGGGTGGTGAGAACCGGACGCCCACGTCGGTCTTTGGTGGCCAGGGGCGCGGAGGCGACGCGGTTGACGTAGTTGCCCTCTTCGATGTGATCCACGACAGCGGCACGGATCAAAGCGGCGAGGTAGGCGTCCTGTTCTCGACTGCCAACGCGGTTGTCAGCTCCTGAGATACGCGCAGTGCAGTACACGATGCGTTCAACGGTCGCGCCGCTCCAGGCGGATTGGTTGGCGATGAGCCGTGTCGCCAAGGCGCGCAGGTCAAGCCATCGCCAGCCGGCCGTGCCAGAGCCACAAAGGAACTTGCCGCCGTAGTACAGATTGAACCCATCGATGTACACACCCACTCGCATGCAACAGACGCTAACTGGCGGGCGTGCAATCGCCCGCCAGGCGTTTCCAACCGTGGCATGAAGTTGTGCGCGTAATGACGCAACAACGTATACGCGTCATTACGTCGTTACGTCTTTACGTCATCACGTCTTTACGTTTTGCGCCAACCACTGATCGGCCAGGTCAGTGAGGATTTTGCTCATGCTGGTGTCCTGATCTAGTGCAGCCTGCTTCAGTCCGCGCACCGTCGCGCGTGGCAGATAGACCGTGGCACGCTGCATATCGTCAGTGGGGGAGCGGAACGCCTCCGCCGCCCGCTTGGTCGGCTCTGTCTTCACCCGCGCGGCCATCTTCGAAGTCAAATCAGACATGAACCAGCGCCCCCAGCAGCTCGTCGAACACGTCGTCATAGCCGTACAGGTGATCCGGTGTAGCCCCGAACGCCCGGCGGATGCCCTCGCGGCGAACAATCCGCGTTTCGATCACCGGCACCCCTTCGTCCTCCAGCAGGGTCTTCACCTCGTCGGCTAGTCGGGTACGCAGATCCACGCCGGTCAACAACACGGCTGTGGGGCGGTGCGCGGTGATCTCCAAAGTCGGCCACACCCGGCGGACATCCAGTGGCGAAGCCCCCGTGGGCACCACGACCAGATCGGCCAGCTCAATCGCTTCTTGAATAACCTGCGCCGTACCCGGGGGAGTGTCCACGATCGTCAACTCCTGGGGACCACTGACGTCCAGGGGCCGGCGTGCCGGCACCACCGAAAACGGCAACGGGTCATCCTGGGCGGCCGCCGCCCATTCCAGCGCCGAGCCCTGCGGGTCGGCATCGACAAGTACGACATCGCGGCCGCGGCGCTGCGCAGCAGTCGCGAGATACACCGCCGACGTCGTCTTCGCGACGCCACCCTTGGTGTGGACCAAAGAAACCGTAGGCATGCCCCAAACATTACGTCACAGCGCAATGACGCATATGCGTCAACACGCTATTACGTCATTACGTCTACCCAGGTAAGCCGGTATTTGTACGGGTCGTTACCAAACCGTTACCACTCGGCTTGTCGGCAAATCGACCTTGCACAAGGCATTAGAGGTCGTGAATGCCAAACCCAGCACCCCTTCTCCTCGGCCCCGCACCTCATGACCCCGTCCGCCTGCACCCCGCCGGCGTATACCTCCCGATGAGTGCCAGAGAACTACCTACCGCACCGCGCGTGACGGAAAACAGCTCTCGCCCCGGTACTTCACTGATGACCGAGTTGCCACGACAAGAAAGGTGCGGCCAGTGCCCTGGAAAACAGCGCAGTTCCGCCCAGAAGAAGAGAGCGGAGCTCATACGCCCCGCTCCGGGACCCACTTTCCCGACCATCGCGAGAAAGAGCACCAACCATGAGCGGAACTGACCTGGCAGTGGGAATCGTTGCCATCCTCGGAATCGTGGCCATCGTCGTGAGCATCTGCGTTTTGGCTGATCGCATCCACGCCCGCAACCCGGACTCCAAGGTCACCATCGGGGACACCGGACGCGTCATCAGCGCCATCCTCAGCGTCATCATTCAAGCCGCCATTGCGATCCTCACCAGACGACCCTGACGCGATGACCCGCGGACTTCCGGTGCCCGTGCGTGGGGCTCTGCCCCTTCCTGGCCTGTCGCGTGAAGGTTTCTGTCACTGGACGCTCGGTTGTTGGGGGGTGTAGCCCAGGGCGCCAATCCTGGCAGATCTGGTCACGAAAAAATCACGCGCACAGCGCGTGTCTTGTATCAGATACAAGCGTCTGCCTGGCAGGCTGCAGACCATGCCTCGACCTCGTAAAGGCGACCGCGTTGAACTACTAACTCGCCCAGAGCGCGTCGTCTCCGACAAGATCAAGCACTTAGCCGCAGGGCACGGCATGTCTGTCTCTCAGTACGTGGCCGACCTTCTAGCCGTACACACCGGCTTTCCCGAACTTGTCCGCGAGCTCGACCATCACAAGGAGGTCCTGCCGCTGGCGATGTGAGACTCCAAGCCCGCAGCTTTCTTGTCCTGCTGGAACGGCCGGGCAGATGTGACATCTCAATAGCTGGGTAAGGGATCGATCCTCTGCTGACATGACGAAGGCCCCGCGTAGCGGGGCCCTGTCGGGGGGTTTGAACCGAGTTGGCGCTCGGTTCCGGGTCCGCACCCATGTCCCCGAAGGGATCTTGACTTTTGCAGGTCAGATCTCACGGTAGCGCATACCTGTCTGCCTTTCCAGACAACGGCGCGCTTCGTGATCAACTTTTGTCCACCCCGCCCGTGGACTTGCGTGCCATCGCATATCGAGGGTGTGCCGCCACTCGGCCGCTCGCGTCGCGGCCGCCGACGTATCGCGGTTGTAGCGCTGGTCGCCGTCGTCGCGGTGTCGTTCGTACCGCGCCGGTCGCTGATGTGGTGGCGATCCGCCGCGGCCGCCGGTTGCGCGGTGGCGATCTTCCGCCGGCCAGCATGTTCGTCAACCTCGAGCTCGAAGACGACGCCTACGCGGGGGTGCCGTGCTGGTCGGGGGGACCGGCGCGCTGGGCGCACGTCACCGTGGCAGTGGCCTACGACCTGCATTACCCTGAGATCCGGCCACGCATGTGCAACGGCGGCATCGCCAAACGAACGCTGATCGTGATCGCGGCCGCCATGGCGCACTACGCCGACCGCGACACTGGCCGCAACTGCCGGCCCACCAACACCCAACTGCACCACGACACCGGCTACAACGAGCGCACCATCCAACGCGCCCACGAATGCCTACGGCTGCTCGGGGTGGCCACCGAGGTCCTGCGCGGCCGCCAACGCACCTACACCGAACGCATGGCCTCCTGGCGCATGGGTGATCACCATCGCGGCTGGGCCTCAGTCTGGGTCCTCCACGACAACGCCCAGCTCAACCGCGCCATTAACAGCTTGTCACCCCACCCGGCACGGTCCCAAGTAACCACCACCACCTCACCTGGAGAACGACTGGTTACTACCCGCGGGCGCCACCAGGGCGCCCGGCACAGCGGCGCTGCGCGCCGCCGAGCTTCAGATCCCGGGGGACGGCGGCTGGCGGTGACTTGGCGTGCAGATCCGCATGCCCCACCATGGGCTCACCGCTTCACTCCGGCCAGTTGGGCGGCGATGCTGGCAGCGCCGGCGGCGGCCGGCTGGACCCCGCGTGACCTCAACCAGCTGATCACTGACTGGCTCGGTGTAGGCAGGCGCATCCCCGACAGCCCAGCACGCCCGATCGGCCTGCTGGGCGCCATCCTCGCCTGGCACGGTACGGACAACCTCGCCGAACGGCCGGCCGCTGCCGATCTCGCCCGCGAAGCTGAAGAGCTGGCCGCCGGCCAGACTCGTCGCGCCGCCGTGGCCGCCGAACACGCGGCCTACCTCGCCGCCCGCGACCAGGGCCAGGCCGCCCTTGCCGGTGCTGGTCGCGCCGCCGCGCGTGCCGAAGCCGTCCGTTTGTCCCGGCGCGCCGCTGAGCGCCGCACGGCGGCCGCGGCGGCCGATGCCGCCGCCCTCGACCTCGCGGTACGTCGCGCACGCTTCTCGGCATCGCGCCATGATGGATGTGTGGACGACGACGGGAGGGTGTGATGAACGTCGAAACCCAAGCCGATATCGAACGGCTGATGATCGAGCGCAATGTCTCGTTCGTGTTCACGCCCTCGGTTACCGAACAGCCCGACGGCACCTGGGTTGCCCGCTACCCCGGTGCGCAGTGGTCGGTGCGCGGCCGTGACGCACAACAAGCCCGCCAACTCCTGCACGATGAGCAGCTGGCGCGGATGCGCGATCCCGCCGCGCGGGATTGGAAGATTGAGGCTGTCCGCCAACACTTCTCTGAAGGCCCCGTCGAAGGCGTTTACGCCCTCGACAACAACATCACCGACCGTGTTCTCGACGTCGGCACCCCGGGCGCGCTAGAGGCCGCGGTGGCAGCAATCGAGCAGCAGCGCAGACACTAACCGTCGCGCCTGGTACAGCACTGCGGTGCCGAACAACCCACAACCGCGCCCGCCTAAAGGTGATGTCACCGGCGGCATTTCGCACCTAGTGGGTCTGGCTCCCGCGCGCACCGAACCCCGCTTCCACATTCGAATCACCGCCCGCAACCAGCCCCAACGTTTGCCATCACGCGACCGTTTCCCAGAGCGTGGTTCGCCGTTTCCTGAGCTGCCCGTCAGTGCACCCATCGCCTAGCTGACTCGTTCCTGCCAGCACCGCCCGTGAACCTGCGTTGCGCACTGTTGATTTCGTGGCGGCATTTCACCATGCCCGCACCATACGGCCAACCCGTTGACCTTCGCTACCAACACCGAGCAAAACATCAACTGTCGACATTTGTCCACCGTCCATGTTGCCCGATCCCACTGCCGCGCAACCTAAGCCGGCTCACACCCACAAGCCCCCGCACCAACCCCCAGCTGCACCAACCGTTCTCAAGCACCCCAGACACCACACACCTCTTGCATTAAGGTCACGGTTTCTTAAGAACCGGCCCATCTGTGTGGGACAGATCGTCTCTGAGGTCTCTAGCGTGCGCCTGGAAAGGGACGGCACTGCAGTGACGATGACGATGCATAAGCTCACTGCCGGCAACGGGTATGAGTACCTGATCCGGCAGGTCGCTGCTGTGGATGCTACGGCCCGCGGGCGGGCACCGCTGATCGATTACTACTCGTCGAAAGGTGAGTCTCCGGGCCGGTGGGTGGGGTCTGGTTTGGCGTCGCTGCAATCCACTGGGGCGCGCCAGGTTTCAGCCGACGATGTGGCCAAGGTATGGGCGGTGCCGGAGGGTTCCCAGGTCACCGAAGCTCAAATGAAGGCGTTGTTCGGCGAGGGGCTGCATCCCAACGCCGATGTGATCGCTGACTATGTGACCGCACGCGGGGTGCACGGTCTCGCGGCGATCGAGGCCGCCAAACTGGGTCGCAAGTTCTATATCCGCGACGGGGAAACCACGTTTGCCCGCGCCCTGGCAGTGGCCTACCGCGACCACAACGAACAAGCCGGTAGGCCATCAGCCGCGTCCATCGACGCGCCCACCCGCGCCGCGATCCGCACCGTCGTCGCGCGCAGAATATTCGCCGAGCAATACGGCCGCGCGCCCGCTGACGATCGTGAACTGACTGGCTTTATCGCGCGAGAAACCCGCGCCCGCACCACCGCGGTCGCCGGCTACGACTTGACGTTTTCGCCGGTGAAGTCGGTGTCGAGCTTGTGGGCGATCGCGCCGCGCGACGTCGCGAAAGTCGTGGAGGAATGCCACGACGCGGCGGTGACCGATGCGCTGGCGTGGCTGGAAACGCACGCCGCGCTCACCCGTTCCGGTACTGATGGTGTCGCCCAGGTCGACACCACCGGACTCATCGGAGCCGCGTTCACCCACCGTGACTCCCGCGCCGGCGACCCGGATCTGCACACCCATGTGGCGATCTCCAACAAGGTCGCCACCGTTGGCCCTGATGGGGTGCTGCGCTGGTTGGCATTGGACGGCCGGCCGATCCATCAGTTCACGGTCGCAGCTTCCGAGCTGTACAACACGCGGCTGGAGGCCCACCTGGGCGAGCGGCTGGCGCTGCGGTTCGCCGACGTGGCGAGCGAGGGCCGCGGCAAGCGCCCGGTGCGCGAAATCATCGGCATGTCGACCGAGCTGATGGCCGCCTGGTCCTCGCGGCGACTGGCGATCGAAGCCCGCACCGCCGAGCTCGCCAAGCAATTCCAGGTGGCCCATGGCCGCGAGCCCACGACCGTGGAAGCCATCGGGCTGGCCCAACAAGCGACCCTGGAAACCCGCGAGGCCAAACACGAACCCCGATCGCTCGCCGAGCAGCGTCAGACATGGCGCGGACAAGCCATCGAAGTCCTGGGCGGGGCGCGGGAACTGACCGCCATGCTGGGCAAGATTTTGTCCACCTCGTCCCGGCAGCTCGACGCCGTCGACGACGATTGGATCAAGGCGGCTGCGACGAAAGTTATCGCCACGGTGGCTCGGTCGCGGGCAACCTGGCAGCGCCACCACGTGCTCGCCGAAGCGCAGCGCCTCGTCCGGAGCAGCGGGCATGCCACCAACGCGACGTTGGCCGATCAGATCACGCAGGTCGCGTTGTCCGAGCCGCTGTCGGTGGCCCACATCGACCTCGACGACGGCGACATGGGTGAACCGGCGCCGCTGCGCCGCCGCGATGGAACCAGCGTCTACACCCGCCACGGCAGCACCACCTACACCTGCCATGAGGTACTGGCTGCTGAGCGACGCATCCTTGCTGCTGCCCGCCAGCTCGGCGGCCGCACGGTCGCCGACAGCGATGTCGAGCTGGCGCTGGCTGATTCGGCCGCACGCGGAAAACACCTCAACGAGGGCCAGGTCGCCCTGGTCCGCGAGATGGCCACAGGGGGGCGGCGGCTGGCCTTGGCGCTGGCTCCGGCCGGCAGCGGCAAGACGACCGCGATGGCCGCGCTATCGCAGGCTTGGCGCTCCTCGGGCGGTATCGTCCTCGGTTTGGCCCCCACCGCGGCGGCCGCCATCGAACTCGGCGCGGATCTGTCAGCCCCCACCGACACCATCGCCAAATATGTGTGGTCGGCCGCCCCAGGCGGTTCGTCTCGCCCCGCTGCGCCGCAGTGGTTCACCACGGTCGGCCCCGACACGCTGCTCATCATCGACGAGGCCGGCAAAGCCGGAACCGTGGAACTTGATGCGGTGATCGCCCACGCGTTAGCGCGCGGCGCCAGCATCATCCTCATCGGCGATGACGGCCAACTCGCGTCCATCTCCGCTGGCGGTGTGCTGCGCGACATCGCCCAGGAAACCGGCGCACTGACGCTGTCTGAGTTGGTGCGCTTTGGCTCCACCGCGGAAAGCGCAGCCACCCTGGCGATCCGCAACGGTGACCCCACCGGCCTCGGGTTTTACATCGACCACCAGCGGGTGCACGTCGGTGCTGATCAGACTGCCGCCGACATGGCCTACACCGCGTGGGCCGCCGACCTGGCTGCTGGCCGCGATTCCTTGCTGTTGGCGCCCACCAACGACATCGTCGATACCCTCAATGCCCGCGCTCGCCTGGATCGCCTCGCCGCCACTGGCGGGCGTGTGGGCCGGGAAGTCATGTTGTCCGATGGGCTGGCCGCCTCGGCGGGTGATGTGATCCGCAGCCGCGAGAATGCCCGCGGTCTGCGGCTGGGTCGCACCGATTACGTGCGCAATGGCTATCGCTACACGGTTCATCGGGTGCGCGCCGATGGGTCGGTGATCGCCACCCATCTCGATTCCGGTCAGCGCATCACCTTGCCCGCAGACTACGTAAAAACCCACGTCACCCTGGGCTATGCGGCCACCGTGGACCTCACGCAAGGCCTGACTGCCCAGTACGCCTGCCATATTGTCGGCGGCGGCCATCTCACCCGCCAACTGCTCTACGTGGCCTTAACGCGTGGTCGCGTCGAAAACCACATCTACCTATCCACCGCCGAGTCCGACCCGCATCGGGTGTTGTCCCCCAAGGCAACTCACCCCGAAACCGCCGTCGACGTCTTGACGAAAACCCTGGCCCGCGACGATGCCCAGGTCTCGGCCACCACCGCCGCACGCCAGGCCCGTGACCCGTTCGTGCGGTTGGGTCCGGCCGCGGCGATGTATCACGACGCCTTGGGTCGGGCGGCCCACCACGTGGCGTCCCCGGCGCTGCTGGCGCAACTGCACCTCACCGCCGATCAGCTCTACCCGGGTTTGACCCGCGCCGAGGCATGGCCGGTGCTGTGCCAACACCTGGCTCTCGTCGCCGC
The DNA here is from genome assembly GCF_001668675.1 of Mycobacterium asiaticum. Classification (GTDB taxonomy): domain Bacteria; phylum Actinomycetota; class Actinomycetes; order Mycobacteriales; family Mycobacteriaceae; genus Mycobacterium; species Mycobacterium asiaticum_D. The sequence continues at coordinate 14,587 of NZ_LZKQ01000184.1, forward strand.
CGATGGGCGTGACCCGGTGGCCACGCTGAGCGAGGCCGCCAACGTCGGTGAGCTGTTTAGCGCTCACGATCCCGCTGCGGTTCTGGACTGGCGCATCGATCCCACCGGTGGACACTCGGCCGGGATCGGGCCGCTGCGGTGGCTGCCCGCCACCCCCGCATTGTTGGCCGACGACCCCGAGTGGGGCGATTACCTGGCCCGGCGCGCAGCGCTGGTCACCGAGTTGGTTGATGAGATCCGCGAGACCGTCATCCACCACTGGACGCCGGCGACCGCACCGGCGTGGGCCAAGCCCGTGCTGGCCGCCAACCGGCCCCTTGCCGCTGAAATCGCGGTCTTTCGCGCCGCCCACCACGTCGCTGTCGACGACACCCGACTGTTGGGGCCACCGCAGTACGCCGTGCGCGCCCGCGCCATCCAGGAACTGCTCGAAGAACGTGCCCAAGCGGTCGTGCGCACCCAGAACCCGCACACCCGCCGCTTTGAGCAGCTCATCGACTCCATCGACCCCCGTATCCGCGCCGACGGGTACTGGCCGCAACTGGCTGCGCGCCTGACCGAAGCTGCCATGAGCCGCCCCGATCTGCCTGTCCTGGTTCGCGCGGCCGCCACCGAACAACCCCTGCCCGACGAGCTGCCCGCCGCCGCGCTGTGGTGGCGACTTGCCGCCGAACTCACCCCCGCGGCCGCCCTCGACACTCCCGATGCCGGTCTACGCCCGGCCTGGATTACCGACCTGCACAACGTTTTTGGATCTGCGGCCGCCGAATCCATCATCGCCGACCCGGCCTGGCCCGGCCTTGTCTCGGCGGTCAATGCCGCCGACCCCACCCGCTGGACCCCCGCCGGCCTGTTGCATGTCGCCGCCGAACACCTCGCCGACGTCGACCCCGACCACACCATCCCCGCCCACCAATACGCCCGCGCCATCACCTACACCGTCGACCTGATCGGCGGCCACCACGACAACACCGAGCACCCACTCCCCGACCAACCCCCACTGCACCCCGAGGAAGAAGAACAACTTCCCCCCGACCCGCTCGGCGAGCAGCGCATCGACACCGGCGCCGCGCTGGCCGGCCGCGACGTCGACGAGCTGCCGCACCATCGTGGTGGCCAAGAGATCCCGTTGGGCGGCCGTGACGCCGGTCTGGACTTCGCCGACCTGCGACCCGACCGTCCGGTTGAGCCGTTACCGTTGCCGGCCGCGATGGCCGACGCGCGCGCACTGCGCAACGAATTCGTCGCCAGCACAGCGGACTTGGCTGCCTTCGTTGATGCAGTGCGCAACGACCGCGGCCCGGCGATGTGCGCGGCCGCCGCCCAGATCGTCGAGCTGCGGGCCCGCGCCGATGCCGACCGCCCCTATCTACTCGCGGTCCAAGACGTCGTCGCCCAATGGGCCGATGCCGAAGCCGACTACGAAGCCGCGCACACCAGCCTCGCATGGGCACGCACCCAACTCGCCGAACTGCAGGCCCAGCCCGATGCCGACCCGCTCGACATCGCCTCCGCCACACTCGACATCCAGCTTCCGCCAGCTGAACACCGCGACCGCGATCCCGACGAGCGCCGTGATTGGCCCGATCACCGACCAGGTGGTGGTATTGCTCATCGGGCTGCCGCCCAGCACCCCAAAGCCCTGCAGCGCCCAGATCACCCCGAACAACGCGACGATCAGCCCGACCGCGAAGGTAACGACGAATCCTCTGCTCATAAGCAGACCTTACGTGCCGATTCGGTGCTCCGATGCCGCTGCGGTACGAATGAGGGGTGGCCGAGCCAACGATCCTGCTGCTGTCGACGTCCGACACGGACCTGATCAGCGCCCGTTCCAGCGGCAAGAACTTCCGGTGGGCCAACCCGTCGCGGCTGTCCGAAGTCGAGCTTCCCGAACTCCTCGCCGAGGCCTCCATCGTGGTGGTGCGCATCCTCGGCGGATACCGGGCCTGGGAGGACGGCATCGACGCGGTGCTGGCCAGCGGGTTGCCCGCGGTGTTGGTCAGCGGCGAGCAGGCGCCCGACGCCGAACTGACCGGGATGTCGACCGTAGCGGCCGGCATCGCGGTACAGACGCACATCTATCTGGCCCACGGCGGCGTCGACAACCTGACCCAACTGCACGCGTTCCTCTCGGACACCGTGCTGATGACCGGATTCGGCTTCACCCCGCCGGTGCAGACCCCGACCTGGGGCATCCTGGACCGGCCCGCCGCCCGCTATACCGCACCCACGATCGCGGTGCTCTACTACCGCGCCCAGCAGCTCGCCGGCAACACCGCCTACGTCGAAGCCCTGTGCCAGGCGATCGAAGCCGCCGGCGGCCGGCCACTGCCCGTCTACTGCGCCTCGCTGCGCACCGCCGAGCCCGAGTTGTTGAAGACGCTTGGAACTGCCGACGCCATGGTGGTGACCGTGTTGGCCGCCGGCGGAGCCAAACCCGCTGCCGCGGGCGCGGGTGGTGATGATGACAGTTGGAACGTCGAACACCTTGCCGCTCTGGATATCCCGATCCTGCAAGGTCTGTGTCTGACCAGCCCCCGTGAGCAATGGCAGAACAACGACGACGGGCTGTCCCCGCTGGATGTGGCCACCCAGGTCGCGGTGCCCGAGTTCGACGGCCGCATCATCACAGTCCCGTTCTCGTTCAAGGAGATCGACGACGACGGACTCATCTCCTACGTCGCGGACCCGGAACGCTGTGCCCGGGTCGCGGGCCTGGCGATCCGGCACGCGCAGCTGCGTCACATCCCTCCCGCCGACAAACGGGTCGCACTGGTGTTTTCGGCCTACCCGACCAAGCACGCCCGCATCGGCAACGCCGTCGGCCTGGACACCCCGGCCAGCGCGGTGGCCCTGCTGCGGGCTATGGGCGAGCACGGCTACCAGATCGGAGATCTGCCCGGCGTCGAGGCGGGTGACGGTGACGCGCTGGTGCATGCGCTGATCGAACGCGGCGGCCAGGACCCCGACTGGCTCACCGAAGGGCAACTCGCGGGCAACCCGATCCGGGTCTCGGCGCAGGAGTACCGCGAATGGTTCGCCACCCTGCCCGCCGAACTGACCGACGCGGTGATCCAGCACTGGGGTCTGCCGCCCGGTGACCTGTTCGTCGACCGCAGCCACGATCAGGACGGCGAAATCGTCATCGCGGCAATACAATCCGGCAACTTGGTGCTGATGGTGCAGCCGCCGCGCGGTTTCGGCGAGAACCCGGTGGCGATCTACCACGACCCCGACCTACCGCCCAGCCACCACTACCTGGCCGCGTATCACTGGCTGGACACCGGTTTTGGGTCGCACGCGATCGTGCATTTGGGCAAGCACGGCAACCTGGAATGGCTGCCGGGCAAGACGCTGGGCATGTCCGCGGCCTGCGCGTCCGATGCCGCGCTGGGCAACCTGCCGCTGATCTACCCGTTCCTGGTCAACGACCCCGGCGAAGGCACCCAGGCCAAACGGCGGGCCCACGCCGTGCTGGTCGACCACCTCATCCCGCCGATGGCGCGCGCCGAAACCTACGGTGATATAGCGCGTTTGGAGCAGTTGCTCGACGAGCACGCCAACGTCGCCGCGCTGGACCCCGGCAAGCTGCCTGCTATCCGGCAACAGATCTGGACGCTGATCCGCGCCGCCAAGATGGACCACGACCTGGGGCTGACCGAGCGGCCCGAAGAGGACACCTTCGACGACATGCTGCTGCATGTCGATGGCTGGCTGTGTGAGATCAAGGATGTGCAGATCCGCGACGGCCTGCACATCCTGGGCCAAGAGCCTACGGGGGAAGTCGAACTCGACCTGGTGCTGGCCATCCTGCGGGCCCGCCAGCTGTTCGCCGGCCAGCAGGCGCTGCCCGGGCTGCGCCAGGCGCTCGGCCTGTCCGAGGACGGCACCGACGAACGCGCTTCGGTGGACCGGGCCGAGGCCGCGGCGCGGAAGCTGATCGCCGGCTTACAGGAAGCCGGCTGGGATCCCGCCGCAGCCGACCGGCTCACCGACAACGCCGACGTCGCCGCCGTGCTGCGTTTCGCGGCAACCGAGGTGGTGCCCCGCCTGGCCGGCACCTCAGCGGAGATCGAGCAGGTGCTGCGGGCGTTGGACGGACGGTTCATCCCGGCCGGGCCGTCCGGGTCGCCGCTGCGCGGCCTGATCAACGTGCTGCCCACCGGACGCAACTTCTACTCGGTGGATCCCAAGGCGGTGCCGTCCCGGCTGGCGTGGGAAGCCGGTGTGGCACTGGCGGATTCGCTGCTCGCCCGCTACCGCGACGACCACGGGCAGTGGCCGCAGTCGGTGGGCCTGTCGGTGTGGGGCACATCGGCGATGCGCACCGCCGGCGACGACATCGCCGAAGTGTTGGCACTGCTGGGGGTGCGGCCGGTCTGGGACGACGCGTCCCGCCGGGTCGTCGACCTGACAGCCATCCCGCTGGAGGAGTTGGGCCGGCCGCGCATCGATGTGACCGTCCGAATCTCGGGATTCTTCCGCGACGCCTTCCCACACGTGGTGGCGATGCTCGACGACGCCGTGCGCCTGGTTGCCGGACTCGACGAGCCGGACGAGGACAACTACGTGCGCGCGCACTCGCGGGCGGACCTGGCTCAACATGGGGACGTAAGGCGTTCGACAACAAGGATTTTCGGATCCAAGCCGGGTACCTACGGCGCCGGGCTGTTGCAGCTGATCGACAGCCGCAACTGGCGTGACGACGCCGACCTGGCGCAGGTGTACACCGCGTGGGGCGGTTTCGCCTACGGCCGCGACCTGGACGGGCGCGAGGCGGTCGACGACATGAACCGGCAATACCGGCGTATCGCGGTGGCCGCCAAGAACACCGACACCCGCGAGCATGACATCGCCGACTCCGACGACTATTTCCAGTACCACGGCGGAATGGTGGCCACCGTGCGGGCGCTAACCGGTCAGGCGCCCGCGGCCTACATCGGCGACAACACCAGGCCCGACGCCATCCGCACCCGCACGCTGTCCGAGGAAACCACCCGGGTGTTCCGGGCCCGGGTGGTCAATCCCCGCTGGATGGCGGCCATGCGCCGGCACGGGTACAAGGGCGCGTTCGAAATGGCCGCGACGGTGGACTACCTGTTCGGTTACGACGCCACCGCAGGCGTGATGGCGGACTGGATGTACGAGCAACTGACCGAGCGCTACGTCCTGGACCCGGAGAACCGCAAGTTCATGACCGAGTCCAATCCGTGGGCGTTGCACGGGATGGCGGAGCGACTGCTGGAGGCCGCCGGCCGCGGGTTATGGGCCGAGCCGCAACCCGAGACTCTCGACGGCTTGCGCCAGGCGCTCCTGGAAACCGAAGGCGACCTGGAGGGCTAGCGCCCTGCCGGTTTCCCCGCGAGCAGACGCTAAAGCACCCCAAAATGAGCCATTTTGGGTGCTTTGGCGTCTGCTCGCGCAACCAAAGCGCGCTAGGTTGTCAGCGTGACACCGACCTTCGCCGACCTGGCCAAAGCGCAATACATCCTGCTCACCACCTTCACCAAGGACGGCCGGCCCAAGCCCGTCCCGATCTGGGCCGCCCTGGACAAGGAGAGCGGTGACCGGCTGCTGGTCATCACCCAGGAGAAGTCCTGGAAGGTCAAGCGGATCCGCAACACGCCTCGCGTCACGCTGGCCATCTGCGACATGCGCGGTAACCCCAAGAGCGACGCCGTCGAAGGCACCGCGGCCATCCTGGACAAGTCACAGACCGCGGCCGTCTACGACGCGATCGGCAAGCGTTACGGCATCATCGGCAAGGTTTTCAATCTGTTCAGCAAGCTGCGCGGCGGCATGGAGAACAACATCGGACTCGAATTGCGGGTGGTCCCCGCCTAGCGGCGTGGCGATTAACGGCTGACCGTGCCATGCGATTCAGCCAGCGCGTGACAGGTCCAGCTAACGCCGGACACACGATCCGGCGGGAAGTGCAAACGGCGTAACCACCCGCTATGCGTTCGTGTCCAACGCTGACCCAACTGCGCGAATGGACCGGGCGTTGCACGCCTCGGTCAAACACGATTGGCGCTACGGCCGAGCCGGCTTCGTACTCGATCTCGGCGCACCGCCAGCGAAACAACTTGCGCGCAAAGCCTTTACCCCGCGATACGACATTTATTTGAATATTGACGAAACTGTAAACAACGTCGCGCTTCCTGGCTAGGGTGTGCATGTCGCACGGACGGGGGTTCCGAACTGCGCCATTCCGGGGAGGGGATGACACATGTCTTATCTGGTCGCGGTACCGGACTTTGTAACCGCAGCGGCGGCGGATCTGGCGCACATCGGGTCGTCGCTCGAGACCGTCCGCGCCGCCGCGGCCATACCTACCACGCAGATCCTGGCCGCCGGCGCCGATGAGGTATCCGCCGCGGTGGCCGCCCTGTTCAGCAACCATGCTCAGGCTTACCAAGCGGTCAGCACCCAAACGGCGGCGTTTCACGCCCAGTTCGTTCAGTTGCTGCAATCCGGCGCTGGTGCGTACGCCAGCGCCGAAGCCATCAACGCCGGACCCCTGCAGACGCTGCTCACCTTGATCAACGCACCCACCCAAACCCTGTTCGCCCGTCCGTTGATCGGTGATGGCGTCAACGGCAACGACGAGACCGGGGCCGTAGGCGGGGCCGGCGGCTTCCTTTACGGCAACGGCGGCCGGGGCGGATCCGGCGCCCCCGGCCAGGCCGGCGGCGCGGGTGGAGCAGCCGGGTTGATCGGCAACGGCGGTGCCGGCGGGCTCGGCGGAGCCGGTGCAAACGGCGGCGCCGGCGGCACCGGCGGATGGCTCTTCGGCAACGGCGGTGCTGGCGGCTCGGGTGGCGTCGCACCGGACATCGACGGCGCCGCGGGCGGCAATGGCGGGATGGGCGGTCGCGCCATCGGGCTCTGGGGCAATGGTGGAGCCGGGGGCAACGGTGGAAGCCACCTCGGCGACAACACCCCCGTAGGCACCGGCGGGATGGGCGGCAATGGTGGCGACGGTGGAGCGGGCGGTCTCCTCGGTAACGGCGGGGCCGGCGGCCACGGTGGGACGGGTAACAAAGTCGACACGCTGATCGCCAATGCCGGCGGCGGTGGCGCGGGAGGCGCGGGCGGCACCGCACTGATTGGCCGTGGCGGCACCGGTGGGACCGGCGGGCAGGGCGGTTGGTTTGCCGACAGCATCGACAGTGCGCACTACGGCGACGACGGTGGGGTGGGTGGCGCCGGTGGTGCCGTGACGCTGCTCGGTGACGGCGGGGCGGGCGGCGCCGGCGGTTACGGTGGCCTTTCCGGCACTGGTGGCGCGGGTGGCTCGGGTGGTCTGGGAGGACTGATCGGTGCCGGCGGGGCGGGTGGCTATGGAGGTGAGGTCGTTCCGGTCATCGGCGCCACTCATGGTGACGGCGGTGCTGGCGGCGCCGGAGGCGCCGCGCGCCTGTTCGGCAACGGTGGCAGCGGAGGTGCCGGGGGAAGCCTGTACCAAGGCATTTTTGGAAATGGTGGGACCGGCGGCGCGGGTGGTGCCAGCGGGTGGTTCGGCGATGGCGGGGCTGGCGGCCAGGGCGGCACAAGCGGCGTCCTGTGGGGCAAGGGCGGTGATGGTGGCGTCGGGGGCTCCGCAACCCTTGTTGGCAATGGCGGATCGGGCGGAGCCGGCGGCTCCAGTGCCGGCGATCCCGTCTCTAGGGACTTGGACGGCATTACCGGCGGTAGCGGCGGTGCCGGCGGTGTGGGTGGGCTGATAGGGAACGGCGGTGCCGGCGGAGCCGGCGGGGCTGGCGGCAATGGGCTTGACGCCAGAAACGGTGACCCAGCAAACGGTGGAAACGGCGGGCTCGGAGGAAACGGCGGGGATGCCCGGTGGATCGGTAGCGGGGGCAACGGAGGCGCGGGTGGAGCCCCCGGCATCGCCGTCAACGGAGGCACTCCCGGACAACGAGGTCCCGGCGGAACCGGTGGAGCCAACGGGGTAGCCGCCGGGGTACCCGGCAGGCACGGCTAGTTGCCCGCCTATTCGCCGCGCAGGTGCTCCCCGAAAAACGCGAACACCCGCCGCCAGGCGTCCTCGGTGGCGGCGTCGTCGTAGCCGAACCCGGTGATCCGCAGCACCGGCTGACCGGGCAGCTTGTTGGCGAAGCTGTGGCCCGCCTTCGGGTAGGTCTTGATGTCGGTCGGGATGTTCTTGGCCGCCGTCACCCGGCGCAGCTTGTCCGGCGCACCCACCCCCAGCGGGTCGCGCTTGCCGAAGCTGGCCACGATCGGGCACGCGCCGTCCAGCGTCTCGTCCAGCCGACGTGGCAGCGGCGTGCCGTAGAACGGCGCCGACGCACCAAAACCCTTCGGTGACAGCACAAGTGCGAACTGACCGCCCATGCAGAACCCGGCGATGCCCACCTGGCCGTTGCATTCGGGCAGCGCCAGCAGGTGCTCCCGGGCCGCCAGCACGTCATCGATGGACCGGCCCTGGCCGGCCAGCACCTCGCGAATCACCCTGGTGATGCACCGGGCCCGCCCCCCGCGTGCATACAGGTTCGGCGTCAGAGCCACGTAGCCCGCACCGGCGATGCGCCGGGAAACCGCCTCGTTGTCCGGGCCGTATCCGATCGCGTCGTGCACCACCACGACACCCGGCCACGGCCCTTCGCCCTGCGGAACGCTCAGTAGCGCATCGATCGGTCCAGCGGGGGTGTCGATTTCGATCGTCGTCATACCGTCATCTAACTGCAGCCGTCACGCGACCGCCCACGGAACTTTGGCGTACCCGGCGCACGTTGGCCTCACATGTTAGGACGGCTCCTTCTTGTCTACGCCGTCGTCGAGCTCATGGTCACGGTCGGGCTGGCGGCGACGATCGGTGTCGGCTGGACCGTGCTGGTGCTGGCGGGCACATTCGTGCTGGGACTGATGGTCGGCGCGCCGATGGGCGGGCTGCAGCTCAGTCGCCAGCTGATGGCGCTGCGATCGGGCGCCGAGGAGCCGCGCAGCGCGCTGGGCGACGGCGCCCTGACCGCGCTGGCCACCGGGCTGGTGGTCGTGCCGGGCGTCGCTTCTACCGTGCTGGGCCTGTTGCTGCTGGTACCGCCGGTGCGCGCAGCAGCCCGCCCCGCGTTCACCGCCCTGGCGGTACGCGGGTTCCTGCGCCGTATCCCGCTGCCGGCCGACCTGAAGACCGGCCGTGACAGTGACGGCCGTGACTACATCGACGGCGAGGTCATCGACGTGATCGACGTCGACGCGCCCGGCTTGCCCTCGGGTCCCAGCCGTTAGTCGTCGTTGTCCGGTTCGGTCAGGTCCGGCGCGTTCTCCCGGGTGGCCATCCCACCTTCGCGGCCGTGGTCCGCGGGTCCCGGACGGCCGCCCTTGGGCTCGTCGTCACCGGACTTTGATTCTTTGGGCATCGCATCCTCCTGTCCAACAACTACCCCGGAAACCGGTGTTCGAAGAGTGTCCAACAAACCCGCGTAGTTTTGCCCGTGTGACGCCGACTCCCATCAGGCTGCTGATCAACGGCCGGGTGCACAGCCCCAGCCACCCGGACGCCACCGCCATGGCCGTGCGCGGCGATGTCATCGCGTGGCTGGGCAGTGACGAGGTGGGCCGTGCCCAGTTCCCGGACGCCGACGTGCAGGACCTCGACGGCGGATTCGTGGCGCCGGGCTTCGTCGATAGTCACATCCACCTGAGCGCCACCGGCTTGGCGATCAGCGGCCTGGACCTGCGCCCCGCCGTCTCCCGGCCGCACTTCCTGCGGATGCTCACCGACTACGCGAAAGCCCACCCGGGACAACCGATCTGGGGGCACGGCTGGGACGAGGCGACCTGGCCCGACAACACAGCCCCCAGCACTGACGACCTCGATGCGGCCTTGGGCAATAGGCCCGCCTACCTCGCCCGCGTGGACGTGCACTCGGCGGCGGCGTCGTCCGCGCTGCGGCGGCTCGTCCCCGGACTTGCCGACGCCAAAGGATTCGACCCGCAGCGGCCGCTGACCGCCGACGCGCACCACCTGGCGCGCAAGGTCGCCCGGGACCTGCTCACCGAAGGTCAGCTCGCCGAGGCCCGCGCCGCGGCACTGCAGGCACTGGCCGCGGCCGGCATCGTCGCGGTGCACGAATGCGCCGGCCCGCAGATCGGTGGCCTGGACGACTGGCTGCAGATCAGCGCACTCGAAAGCGGCGTCGAAGTGATCGGGTACTGGGGTGAAGCTGTCAGCACAGCAGCGCAGGCGCGCGCGCTGATCGCGGAGACCGGCGCGAACGGCCTGGCTGGCGACCTGTTCGTCGACGGGGCGCTGGGTTCGCGCACCGCGTGGCTGCACGAACCATACGCCGACGCGCCGGAGTGCACCGGCACCCGCCATATCGATCCCGACACCGTCCAGGCCCACCTGCGGGCGTGCACCCAGGCCGAGGTCACGGCCGGCTTCCATGTGATCGGGGACGCCGCGGTGTCGGCGGTCGTCGACGCCGTCGAACGGGTCGTTGCCGACCTCGGGGTGACCGCCGTCGCTCGTTGCGGCCATCGCCTCGAGCACCTCGAGATGGTCAGCGCCGAACAGGCCGCAAAGTTGGGCTCGTGGGGCGTCATCGCAAGCGTGCAACCGAGTTTCGACGCGTTATGGGGTGGCAGTGACGGCATGTATGCGCAGCGGCTCGGTCCCGATCGAGGTTGCCGGCTCAACCCGCTCGCGCTGTTAGCATCCCAAGGCGTGCCCCTCGCCTTCGGTTCCGACGCGCCGGTGACCGGCTTCGAGCCGTGGGGGAGCGTTCGCGCTGCGGTCCGACACCGCACGCCGGGCAGCGCGGTGTCGGCGCGGGCGGCGTTTGCCGCGGCCACCCGCGGCGGCTGGCGGGCCAGCGGAGTCCGCGACGGCATCACCGGCACTCTGGTCCCCGGCGCGGCCGCGTCGTACGCCGTATGGGATGCCGACGTGCTGGACGTCAGCGCACCCCGCGATGACGTGGAACGCTGGTCGACCGACCCACGATCCCGGGTGCCCGCCTTGCCCCGGCTGGACACCGGCGACGCCTTGCCGCGATGCCGCCAGACCGTGCACCGGGGTGCGGTCATCTATGGCTAGCGGACGGCACAGCCGGGAAGGGCGCCGCCAGGAGCCCGACGAGCCGGCTCAGCCAGGTCTCACCGAGGTCGAACCGACCCCCGAGCAACCAGTAAAGGATTTGCCAGAGGCGACACAAGAGGATTTGCCGGAGGAAACGCCTGAGGATTCTCCGGCCAAGCCAAGCCTGGGCCGACGGGCGCTCGAGCGTATCCCCGACATATTTGCCGCGCTGCGGCCGAGGCTGGTCCGCTTAACGGTCGCCCTGGTCGCCGGCTGGCTGATGTACGCCAGTTTTCCCGCTCTGAACTGGTGGTGGGCCGCCATCGTGGCGATCGCGCTGCTGACCTGGGTGCTGGTGCATCCCGCCACCACGCCGGCCGGCGGGTTGGGCTATGGATTCCTGTTCGGCATGGCGTTCTACGTCCCGCTGCTGCCCTGGATCAGCACGCTGGTGGGCACGATGCCGTGGTTGGTGCTGGCGACCGCCTGTGCCTGCTTTCCGGCCCTCTTCGGTTTGCTGGCCGTCGTCGTCCGCCGGCTACCCGGCTGGCCGGTTTGGTTCGCGGTGCTCTGGGCCGCCCAGGAATCGCTGAAATCGATCTTCCCGTTCGGCGGATTCCCCTGGGGTTCGGTGGCCTTCGGGCAGGCCCAAGGCCCCCTGCTGCCGCTGGTTCAGCTCGGCGGAGTGGCGCTGCTGTCCACCTCGGTGGTGCTGATCGGCACCAGCATGACGGCGCTCGCGCTGGAAATCGCAGCCTGGCTGCGCGCCGGGGGAGCCAGGCGCGACACAGCCGACACAGCAAAGCCGCCGGCAGTCATGCTGCCCGGCATCAGCATCTGTCTCGTGTTGCTGGCCGCGATCCTGGTCTGGCCCCAAGTGCGCCACGCCGGGGTGGGCGCCGGTGGTGAACCGAGCATCACCGTCGCCATCGTGCAGGGCAACGTGCCCCGCCTCGGCCTCGATTTCAACGCCCAGCGCCGCGCCGTGCTCGACAACCACGTCGACCAGACGCTGCGGCTGGCCGAGGATGTGCACGCCGGGGTCGCCCCGCAGCCGCGGCTCGTGGTCTGGCCGGAGGACTCCTCCGACATCGACCCGTTCACCAATATCGACGCCGGCCAGCAGATCTCCAAGGCGGCCGGTGCGATCGGAGCGCCGATCCTGATCGGCACGGTCCTCGACGTGCCCGGGCGCATGAAAGAAACGCCCGAATACACCAACACGATGATCGTCTGGAATCCCGGCAACGGACCGGAGGGCCGCCACGACAAGGCGATCGTGCAACCGTTCGGCGAGTATCTGCCGATGCCCTGGCTGTTCCGCCATCTGTCCGGTTACGCCGACCGCGCCGGACACTTCGTGCCCGTCCCCGGGGATGGAGTGGTGCCCATCGCCGGGGTGCCGCTGGGCGTGGCGACCTGCTGGGAGGTGGTCTTCGACCGCGCGCCGCGCAAGTCCGTCCTCAACGGCGCCCAGTTGCTGGCCGTGCCGAGCAACAACGCCACCTTCACCAGGACGATGAGTGAGCAGCAGTTGGCGTTCGCCAAGGTGCGCGCCGTCGAGCACGACCGTTACGTTCTGGTGGCCGGCACCACCGGGATCAGCGCCGTCATCGCTCCGGACGGCGGCGAACTCAAGCGCACGGAGTTTTTCGTGCCGGATTATCTGGACACCCAGGTCCGCCTCAAGACCCGGCTGACGCCGGCCACGCGTTGGGCTCCGATAGTGCAATGGGTGCTGGTCGGGGCGGCTGGGGCATTGATTCTGGCCGCAATACGGCACAATGGTTGGTTCCCGGCGAGGTTTCCGCGTCCAAAACGCCGGCGGTCCCGGCCCAACGATGGTGACACCGAACCGCCGTCAGCGAGCCAGGTGACCACGGCCAATGACGCCCCGTCCGACGAAGGCGACGGAACTGCAACCGGGCGAGATGAAGGAGCTACATGACCACCGGCCACAGCGCGCCCGACCTGTCGGGCGCCGGTCCCAGCCAGCGCGTCCTGGTGATCATCCCCACCTACAACGAGCTGGAGAACCTGCCGCTGATCCACCAGCGCGTCAAGCAGGCCTGCCCTGACGTACACGTATTGATCGTCGACGACAGCAGCCCCGACGGCACCGGCAAGCTCGCCGACGAGTTGGCGGCCGCCGATTCGGGCTGCACGCACGTGTTGCACCGGACCGTCAAGAACGGCCTGGGCGCGGCGTACCTGGAAGGTTTTGCCTGGAGCCTGAGCCGCGACTACGCGGTCCTGGTCGAGATGGATGCCGACGGCAGCCACGCCCCCGAGCAGCTGTACCGCCTGCTGGAGGCCGTCGACGCCGGCGCCGACCTGGCGATCGGTTCCCGCTACGTGCACGGCGGCGCGGTCCGCAACTGGCCGTGGCGGCGCTGGGCGCTGTCCTGGACGGCCAACACGTATTCACGGCTGGCGCTGGGCGTCGGCGTCCACGACATCACGGCCGGCTACCGCGCTTACCGACGCGAAGTCCTCGAAGCCATCGACCTGGAGACCGTCGACTCCAAGGGCTACTGCTTCCAGATCGAGATGACATGGCGCAGCGTCAACGCCAACTTCTCCGTCGTCGAGGTCCCGATCACCTTCACCGAGCGCGAGATCGGCGTCTCGAAAATGAGCGGATCGAACATCCGCGAGGCGCTGGTCAAGGTCGCCCAGTGGGGCTGGCAGGGCCGGGTCGAACGCCGGCACAACCGGGGCCGGTCAAGCCGGGCCCGCACCTGATCCGGTAGCTATCCGCGCCGGCGTGACCGGATCAGGTCGAGGCGCTCCTTGAGCAGTTCTTCGAGTTCCTCGACCGAGCGGCGCTCCAGCAGCATGTCCCAGTGGGTACGCGGCGGCTTGACCTTCTTCGGCTCGGGCAGGTCGCCCTCGATCAGGGTGCCTTCCATGCCGTTGCGGCACAGCCAGGTGCCGGGGATCTCGGCGTCGTCGGCGAACGGAACTTCGAACTCCTCGCCGTTCTCGGTGCGATAGCGCGCGATCTGCCGCGGCGCGAGGTCGTGATTGCGGTCGGTCTCATAGCTCACGGCTCCGAGGCGACTGCCTCGTAGGACACGATCAGCCATTGGTGCTGCTCCTTTGGGTGCGGTGAGCCTGTGGTGCTCCCGTAGTGTGATTCTCCCTAAGCAAACGATAAGACCGTTTGCCCGAGTTCCCGTTCTCCATGATTCCTGCGCATGAACGACGCGATCATCGGCGATCATCAATGATACCGGGATCGTGGCACGGTTCGGGCTAAAGTCTGCAGGCGTGAGTCGTCGGGTTCGGCCCCAGCCGTGTCGCTGGTGTGGACGGGATGTCGCCGACGTGGGTATGGGCCGTCGTCGCCAGTACTGCCGTCAGTCCTGCCGGCAGCGGGCATACGAGCAGCGGGCCATGATCACCCGCGGCGAAGTCGCGGCCCTGCCCGCCGACGCTGTCGTATTGACCGCCGACGAGGCGGCCGACCTGTCGGACCGCGTTTACCAGGTCAGATGCGCGGCCGAGGACGTCGCCACCGCGCTCGACGAGGGTGCCGGCGCCGCGGAATTGCGGGACCTCTGCAACGAACTGCTCCGCGCCGCCCGAGCCGCCGACGGCTGGCGGCGCGTGGGCGTCTGAGCTTTGGTACGCGAACTACCCGAACGCCGGAACGACATGGACTCGAGAAGGAAAGGTACAGTCGCGCCATGAACGGCGGGCCCGGTGTACAAGGGAGTACAGAGGGGACGCAGTGCGCCGCGCATCCATCGGGTGGATCGCCGCGGCGGACGGGTGCCCAGCCGTTCCGTGTGTAGCCGGGAGTATCGGACGTTTTGAAATCCAGCCGGAGTTGGCGATACTCACCAGCGAGATTCTTAGGTCGGAAGCCCGCACGAAGCCGGTCGAAGAAACAGCGACGTCGCTTCGTGCAGCAACTTTCATGACTCGGCGAGAGCCGTATCCGGCGGGTCAGAGACGACCAAAAAAGGCGAGGGGTTAGTAATGGCTGATCAACTCCAGCATGCAACCGAAGCGTTGCGAAAAGCGCTGGTCCAGGTTGAGCGCCTCAAGCGCACCAACCGCGCGCTGCTGGAGCGGTCGAGCGAGCCGATCGCCATCGTCGGAATGTCCTGCCGTTTCCCGGGTGGAGTGGACTCCCCGGACGGCCTGTGGCAGATGGTGGCCGACGGCCGCGACGTGATCGCCGAGTTCCCCACCGACCGCGGCTGGGATGTCGGCAGCCTCTTCGATCCCGACCCCGACGCCCCGCACAAGACCTACGCCAACACCGGCGGTTTCGTGGACGGCGTCGCCGACTTCGACCCCGCGTTCTTCGGCATCGCGCCCAGCGAGGCGCTGGCGATGGATCCCCAGCACCGGATGTTGCTGGAGTTGTCCTGGGAGGCGCTGGAGCGGGCTGGAATCGACCCCAGCGGATTGCGGGGCAGCGCTACCGGTGTGTTTGCTGGGATCATCGCCCAGGGCTACGGAATGTTTGCCGAGGAGATCGAGGGCTACCGGCTGACCGGAATGACGTCCAGCGTGGCGTCCGGCCGGGTGTCCTACGTGCTGGGCCTGGAAGGCCCGGCCGTGTCGGTGGACACGGCCTGCTCGTCCTCGCTGGTCGCGCTGCACATGGCGGTCCAGTCGCTACGTACCGGCGAGTGCGATCTGGCCCTGGCCGGCGGCGCGACGGTCAACGCCACCCCGACGGTCTTCGTCGAGTTCAGCCGGCACCGCGGCCTCGCGCCCGACGGACGCTGCAAGGCCTACGCCGGGGCGGCCGACGGTGTCGGGTGGTCCGAGGGCGGGGCCATGTTGGTGGTGGAACGCCTCTCCGACGCCCGCCGCCTCGGGCATCCGGTGCTCGCGGTGGTTCGGGGTTCGGCGGTGAACCAGGACGGCGCCTCCAACGGGTTGACGGCGCCCAACGGGCCCTCCCAGCAGCGGGTGGTGCGGGCGGCGCTGGCCAACGCCGGCCTGACCCCGGCCGACGTGGATGTGGTCGAAGGACACGGCACCGGAACAACTTTGGGTGATCCGATCGAGGCGCAGGCGCTGCTGGCCACCTACGGCCAGGACCGCAACCAGCCGCTGTGGCTGGGGTCGATCAAATCGAACATGGGTCACACGCAGGCCGCCGCCGGGGTGGCCGGGGTGATCAAAATGGTGCAGGCGATGCGGCACGAGCTGCTGCCCGCGACGCTGCACGTGGATGTGCCTTCGCCGCATGTGGATTGGTCGGCCGGGTCGGTGGAGCTGCTGGCGCAGGCGCGGCCCTGGACCACCGAGTCGGGACGCAGTCGCCGCGCGGCGGTGTCGTCTTTCGGGATCAGCGGCACCAACGCGCACGTGATCATCGAGTCGGTGCCGGCCGACGAACCGCCGCAGGCCCGCCCGGCGCCCGCTGTGGTGCCGTGGGCGCTCTCGGCGAAGTCCGCCTCGGCGTTGACGGGCCAGGCGGCCCGCCTGGTCGAGCACCTGCGGGCCCGGCCCGAGCTGGATCCCGCCGATGTCGCCTGGACACTGGCCGGCCGCACCACCTTCGAGCACCGGGCCGTGCTGATCGGCGCGGACCGCGAGCGGCTGCTGGCCGGGCTTGACGAGCTGGCAGCGGGGGAGCTGAGTGAACTCGGCGAACTGGTGCGCGGCACCGCGCGGCCCGCCGGCAAGACTGTGTTCGTATTTCCGGGCCAGGGCTCGCAGTGGATCGGCATGGGTGTCGAATTGCTGGACACCGCACCGGTTTTCGCGCAACAGATCGAAGCATGCGCGGAAGCGTTCGCCGAATTCGTCGACTGGTCGTTGATCGACGTGTTGCGCGGCGCGCCGGGCGCGCCGGGGTTGGATCGGGTCGACGTCGTGCAGCCGGTGCTGTTCGCGGTGATGGTGTCGCTGGCCGAGCTGTGGAAGTCGATCGGCGTGCGCCCCGATGCCGTGATCGGTCATTCGCAGGGCGAGATCGCCGCCGCCTACGTCGCGGGTGCGCTGTCCTTGCGTGACGCCGCGAAGGTGGTCACCCTGCGCAGCAAGTTGCTGACCGGGCTGGCCGGACCGGGCGGCATGGTCTCCATCGCCTGCGGGGTGGAGCGGGCCCGGGAGTTGTTGTCGCCGTTCGGGAACCGCATCGACATCGCCGCGGTCAACGGCCGCTCGGCGGTCGTGGTGTCCGGCGAAGGGGCGGCCCTGGACGAGCTGATCCGGGTCTGCACCGAACAGGAACTCCGCGTCCGCCGGATCGACGTGGACTACGCCTCGCACTCGGCCGAGGTCGAGGCGATTCGCCTTGACCTCGCCCACGCCCTGGCCGGCATCGAACCCACCTCGACGCGCACCGCCTTCTTCTCCACCGTCACCGGAAACCGTCTGGACACAGCCGGTTTGGATACCGAGTACTGGTACCGCAACATCCGTCAGACCGTGCAACTCGACCAAGCCGTCCGCAGCGCCTGCGAGCACGGCTACCGCGTGTTCGTCGAATCCAGTCCGCACCCGGCGCTGATCGCGGGCATCGAGGACACGGTCGCCGATTGCCTCGACGGTGACGCCGAGCCCGTCGTGATCCCGACCCTGGGCCGCGAGGACGGCGGTCTGCGGCGGTTCCTGTCCTCGGCCGCCGCGGCTTTCGTGGCCGGTGTGACGGTGGATTGGCACGTCCCGGTGGCCGGTGGCCGTCTGGTCGACCTGCCGACCTATGCCTTCGACAAGCGCCGCTTCTGGCTGTCGGGTGAGGGCGCGGGGGCCGACGCCTCGGGGCTGGGGCTCGCGGCCAGCGAGCACGCGCTGCTGCGGGCGGTCGTGGAACTGCCCGCCTCCGGCGGGGTGGTGCTGACGGGTCGGCTCTCGGCCAGTGCGCAGGGATGGCTGGCCGATCACGCCGTCTCGGGGATGCTGGTCTTCCCGGGCACGGGCTTCGTGGAGTTGGCGATCCGCGCCGGCGACGAGGTCGGCTGCACGGTGGTCGACGAGCTGACCCTGCGGTCGCCGTTGATGCTGCCCGCATCGGGATCGGTTGCGGTGCAAGTGGTTGTGGGCTCCCCCGTCTCGGAAGCCGTGCAAGAGAGCGACCAGCGCAGCGTCTCGATCTACTCACACGCCGACGTCGACGGTGCTTCGGCGTGGGTTTTGCACGCCGAGGGGACGTTGAGTTCCGGGACGGTCGAACCGGTGGCCGATCTGGCGGTGTGGCCACCGGCGGGAGCCGTCGCCGTCGACCTGACGGGCGGCTACGAGCGGTTGGCCGAGCACGGCTACGGGTACGGCCCGGCCTTCCGCGGGCTGACCGCGTTGTGGTCCCGCGGCGAGGAGTTGTTCGCCGAGGTGCGGTTGCCGGAATCGGCCGGGGGCACCGGCGGATTCGGGATGCACCCGGCCCTGCTGGACGCCGCCCTGCATGCGGCGGTGCTGGCCAACCCTGAGGCGGAGCTGGCGCTGCCGTTCTCCTGGCAGGGTGTGTCGCTGCACGCCGCGGGCGCGTCGACGGTGCGGGCGCGGATCGCGCCGGCCGGGAACGCCGCGGTGTCCGTCGAGCTGGCCGATGGCCTGGGCTTGCCGGTGCTCTCGGTCGCCGCCATGGTGGCCCGGCCGGTGACCGAGCAGCGGCTGCGTGCCGCGATTTCCGGGGCCGGCCCCGACCGGCTGTTCGAACTGGCGTGGTCGCCGGCCACATCCACCAGCGGCCAGCCGGCACCCTATGAGATCTTCAATTCCGTTGCCACCGACGATGACCCGGTGACCGCGACCTACGAACGCGCGCACCGGGCGCTGGCCGCGGTGCAATCGTGGCTCCAAAAGGATTCGGAGCGGGATTCGGGCGTGCTGGTAATCGCCACCCGCGGTGCCATGGCGCTGCCCGGCGAGGACGTCACCGATCTGGCGGGCGCGGCGGTCTGGGGCCTGCTGCGCTCGGCGCAGACCGAGCACCCGGGGCGGCTGGTGCTGATCGATTCCGATGCACCCGTTGATGATTCGGCCGCAGCGGCGGCACTCGCGGTCGGCGAGCCGCAGGTGTTGCTGCGCGGCGGGCAGGCCTACACACCGCGGGTGCGGGCCAGCCGTGCGGCCGACGGCATCCTGGAACCGCCGGGCGACGGGCCGTGGCGGTTGGGCCTGAGCAGCGCCGGCACCTTCGAAAACCTGCGCCTGGAACCGGTTCCCGGCGGTGAGGCACCGTTGCAGCCCGGCAACGTCCGGGTCGCGCTGCGCGCCATCGCGGCGAACTTCCGCGACATCATGATCACGCTGGGCATGTTCACCCACGAAGCCCTGCTCGGCGGCGAGGGCGCCGGCGTGGTCGTCGAGGTCGGGCCCGGCGTCACCGAATTCGCGGTCGGTGACTCGGTATACGGATTCTTCCCCGACACCAGCGGCACCCTGGTGCCCGGCGACATCCGGCTGCTGCTGCCGATGCCGTCGGACTGGACCTACGCCGAAGCGGCCGCCATCTCCGCGGTGTTCACCACCGCGTGGTTCGCGTTCATCGACCTCGCCGCCGCCAAGCCGGGACAGCGGGTGCTGATCCACGCCGCCGCCGGCGGTGTCGGCATGGCGGCCACCCAGCTGGCCCGGCACCTCGGTCTCGAGGTATTCGGCACCGCGAGCAAGGGCAAGTGGGACACGTTGCGGGCCATGGGCTTCGATGACGACCACATCGCCGACTCGCGCAGCCTGGAGTTCGAGGACAAGTTCCGTGCCATCACCAACGGCGCCGGCATGGACATCGTGCTGGACTCGCTGGCCGGCGAATTCGTGGACGCCTCCCTGCGACTGGTCGCCCCCGGCGGGGTGTTCCTGGAAATGGGCAAGACCGACATCCGGGACCCCGGGGCGATCGCCCAGGAGTACCCCGGTGTGCGCTATCGCGCGTTCGACCTTTTCGAACCGGGCCGGCCCCGCATGCACCAGTACATGCTCGATCTCGCCGAGCTCTTCGACGCCGGTGTGCTGCGGCCGCTCCCGGTGACCACCTTCGACATCCGGCGGGCCCCGGCCGCGCTGCGGTACCTGAGCCAGGCCCGCCACATCGGCAAGGTCGTCATGACTATTCCCTTTGGGGCCGGCAACGGCTTGGGGCACGGCACCGTCCTGATCACGGGTGGCACCGGCATGGCGGGCTCGGCGTTGGCGCGGCATGTGGTGGCCCAGCACGGGATTCGTCACCTGCTGTTGCTCAGCCGACGGGGTCCCGACGCTCCCGGCGCCGCGGAGTTGACCGCGGAATTGGAGGCCGCCGGAGCGCAGGTGCAGATCGTCGCCTGCGACGCCTCAGACCGGCCGGCGCTGGCCAAGGTCATCGCCGACATTCCGGTGCAGCGGCCGCTGTCGGCGGTCATCCACGCCGCCGGAGTGCTCGACGACGCAGTCGTGACGTCACTGACACCCGAGCGGATCGACGCGGTGCTGCGGGCCAAGGTGGATGCGGCCTGGAACCTGCACGAGCTGACGAGTGATCTGAATGTGTCCGCGTTCGTGATGTTTTCGTCGATGGCCGGCCTGGTGGGCTCCTCGGGTCAGGGCAACTACTCGGCAGCGAACTGCTTCCTCGATGCACTGGCCGCGCACCGGCGCGCCCAGCGCCTGCCGGCGATGTCGCTCGGCTGGGGATTGTGGGATCAGGCCAGCGCGATGACCGTCGGCCTGGATGCCGCCGACCTGGCCCGGCTGGGCCGCGAGGGTGTGCTGGCGTTGTCGTCGCAGGAAGCGCTGGAATTGTTCGACACCGCACTGATCGTCGACGAGCCGTTCCTGGCCCCGGCCCGGATCGACCTGGCCGCGTTGCGGGCGCACGCGGTGGCGGTGCCGCCGATGTTCCGTGATCTGGTCACCGGCCCCGGCCGACGCCAGGTCGACGAATCACTGGCCGCGGCGAAGTCGAAATCGGCCCTCGCGCACCGGCTGCAGGGGCTGGCCGAGGCCGAACAACATGCCGTCCTGCTGGACCTGGTGCGATCTCACATCGCCACCGTGCTGGGCAACATCGCGCCGGAAGCCATCGACCCCGACAAGGCGTTCCAAGAGTTGGGCTTTGACTCCCTGACCGCCGTCGAGATGCGCAACCGTCTGAAAACCGCCACCGGGCTGTCGCTTTCGCCGACGCTCATCTTCGACTACCCGACGCCCAACGGGCTGGCCTCCTATATCCGCACCGAACTCGCCGGCATGCCGCAGGAGATCAAGCAGGCGCCCGCGGTCCGCGCCACCGGTGACGACGCGATCGCGATCGTCGGGATGTCGTGCCGCTACCCCGGCGGGGTGACCTCACCGGAAGAGCTGTGGGACATGGTGTTCCAGGGCCGCGACGTGCTGTCGGACTTCCCGACCGACCGCGGATGGGACCTGGCCGGCCTGTACAACCGCGACCCCGACGTGCCGGGCACCTGCTACACCCGCACCGGCGGCTTCGTCGACGGTGTCGCCGACTTCGACCCCGCTTTCTTCGGGATCGCGCCGAGCGAGGCGTTGGCCATGGACCCGCAGCAGCGGATGTACCTCGAACTGTCCTGGGAGGCACTGGAACGCGCCGGAATCGACCCGGGCGCGCTGCGCGGCAGCGCCACCGGCGTGTTCGCGGGGGTCTACACCCAGGGCTACGGGATCGGGGCCGCACAGACCGCGGAGGGTTTCCGGTTGACCGGACAGTCCTCGAGCGTGGCCTCCGGCCGGGTGGCGTATGTGCTGGGCCTGGAAGGCCCGGCGGTGTCGGTGGATACCGCGTGTTCGTCGTCGCTGGTGGCGTTGCACATGGCGGCGCAGTCGCTGCGGTCGGGGGAGTGCGATCTGGCGCTGGCCGGCGGTGTCACCGTCAACGCCACACCGGACATCTTCGTGGAGTTCAGCCGCATGCGCGGCCTGTCAGCCGACGGGCGGTGCAAGGCGTTCGCCGGCGCGGCCGACGGCACCGGGTTCGCCGAGGGCGGCGGAATGCTGGTGGTGGAACGGCTTTCCGACGCGCAGCGACTCGGGCATCCGGTGCTGGCGCTGGTTCGGGGTTCGGCGATCAACCAGGACGGCGCCTCCAACGGGCTGACCGCGCCGAACGGGCCCTCCCAGCAGCGGGTGGTGCGGGCGGCGCTGGCCAATGCCGGTTTGACCCCGGCCGACGTGGATGTGGTCGAAGGACACGGCACCGGAACAACTTTGGGCGATCCGATCGAGGCGCAGGCGCTGCTGGCCACCTACGGCCAGGGGCGGACCGAGCCGCTGTGGCTGGGATCGATCAAGTCGAACATGGGTCACACCCAGGCCGCGGCCGGCGTGGCCGGGGTGATCAAGATGGTCCAGGCGATGCGCCACGAGGTGCTCCCGGCCACCCTGCACGTCGACGCACCAAGCCCGCACGTGGACTGGTCTACCGGGGCGGTGTCGTTGCTGACCGAATCCCGCCCGTGGCTGGCGCACAGCGGCCCCCGCCGGGCCGGGGTGTCCTCGTTCGGGATCAGTGGCACCAACGCGCACGTGATCATCGAGTCGGTTCCGGCGGCCGCCGCAGGCGAATCGGCCGGACCCGAGCCGGCGGTGCTGCCCTGGGTGGTCTCGGCCAAGACGCCCGCGGCGTTGCAGGCCCACGCGGCGCGGTTGTCGCAATACCTCGGCGGCCACGACGAACTCGGGCTCGCCGACATCGGCTGGACGCTGGCCGGCCGGTCCTCCTTCGAGCATCGGGCCGTCATCGTGGGATCCGACCGGGAGCAGATGCTGGCCGGATTGGATGAGCTGGCCACCGACGCGGTCGGCGAGGTCATTCGCGGCGTCGCCCAGCCCGGTGGCAAGACGGTCTTCGTCTTCCCGGGCCAGGGCTCCCAATTGCTGGGCATGGGCAAGGAATTGCACGTCCGGTATCCCGTCTTCGCCGAGGCGTTCGACGCCGTCGTCACGGAGCTGGACCGCCACCTGCTGCGGCCGCTGCGCGAGGTGGTCTGGGGCAGCGACGAAAACCTGCTGAACACCACGGAATTCGCTCAGCCCGCACTGTTCGCCGTCGAGGTCGCGTTGTTCCGGCTGCTTGAGTCCTGGGATGTGCGGCCCGACTTCGTGATGGGCCACTCGGTCGGCGAGCTGTCCGCGGCGCATGTCGCCGGGGTGCTGTCGCTGCAGAATGCCGCCGTTCTGGTCGCCGCCCGCGGCCGATTCATGCAGCGACTGGATGCCGGCGGGGCCATGATCGCGGTGCAGGCGACCGAGGCGGAAGTCCGCCCGCTGCTGGGGCCCGAGGTCAGCATCGCTGCCGTCAACGGGCCGTCGTCCGTGGTGATTTCGGGTGACGAGGAGTCGGTGCGCTCGGTGGCCGACGGCCTGCGCGCACAGGGTCGCCGCGTCCATCAGCTGGCCGTGTCGCACGCCTTCCACTCGGCGCTGATGGACCCGATGGTCGAGGAGTTCGGCGCGGTCGCGGCCGGGCTGCCGGTCGGGCCGCCCACCATCCCGGTCATCTCCAACCTGACCGGGCAATTGGCCGGCGCGGACTTCGGCTCGGCGGAATACTGGAAACGCCATGTGCGGGAACCGGTCCGGTTCGCCGACAGCATCCGGTCCGCTCAGGCGGCCGGCGCGACCCGGTTCGTCGAGGTCGGGCCCAGCGGCGGCCTGACCGCCTCGATCGACGAGTCCCTGCCCGACGTCGCTGTCACCACGGTCTGCGCGCTGCGCAAGGACCGCCCGGAGCCCGCCACTTTGATCACGGCGCTGGCGCAGGCCTTCGTGACGGGTGCACAGGTGAACTGGCGGGCGGTGCTGGGTCCGGCGAACTTCGTCGAGCTGCCGACGTATGCCTTTGAGCGACGCAGGTTCTGGCTGTCCAACGACGGCGGTGCCGTCGACGCCGAAGGTCTCGGCCAGGCCGCCGGCGAGCACCCGCTGCTGGGCGCCGTGGTCGACCTGCCGTCCTCCGGCGGTGTGGTGCTGACCGGCCGGTTGTCCGCCGGCAAGCACGCCTGGCTGAAGGACCACGCCGTGGGCGGTGTGGTGATCTTCCCGGGCGCCGGCTTCGTCGAGTTGGCCATCCGGGCCGGCGACCAGGTCGGCTGCTCGGTGGTCGATGAGCTCACGCTGGCGGCGCCGCTGGTCCTGCCCGAATCGGGTTCGGTTGCCGTGCAGGTGGTGGTGGACGCCGCCGACGAATCCGGCTCCCGTGCGGTCTCGGTCTACTCGCGGGCCGACTCCGGCTCCACCTGGCTGTTGCACGCCGAAG
>NZ_LZKQ01000185.1 GCF_001668675.1 Mycobacterium asiaticum
CCGGCCTTGATCACCGCAACACCGCCGGCCAGCTTGGCCAGGCGCTCCTGCAGCTTCTCGCGGTCGTAGTCGGAGTCGCTGTTCTCGATCTCGGCGCGGATCTGTGCCACCCGTCCGGCGATGGCGTCGGCGTCACCGGCACCCTCGACGATGGTGGTCTCGTCCTTGGTGATGACGACCTTGCGGGCCTTGCCGAGCAGCGAGATGTCGGCAGTCTCCAGGGACAGACCGACCTCTTCGCTGATGACCTGGCCGCCGGTGAGGATGGCCATGTCCTGCAGCATCGCCTTGCGACGGTCACCGAAGCCGGGGGCCTTGACCGCCACCGACTTGAAGGTGCCGCGGATCTTGTTGACGACCAGGGTGGACAGCGCCTCGCCCTCGACGTCCTCGGCGATGATCAGCAGCGGCTTGCCACCCTGGATGACCTTCTCCAGCAGCGGCAGCAGGTCCTTGACGGTCGACACCTTGCTGGAAACCAGCAGGATGTAGGGGTCCTCCAGGACGGCTTCCTGACGCTCGGCGTCGGTGACGAAGTAGCCCGAGATGTAGCCCTTGTCGAACCGCATGCCCTCGGTGAGCTCGAGCTGCAGGCCGAAGGTGTTGGACTCCTCGACGGTGATGACGCC
>NZ_LZKQ01000186.1 GCF_001668675.1 Mycobacterium asiaticum
ACACACTATTGAGTTCTCAAACAACACTTCTAGCTTGTTTTTCGCCCGTTTTGGGGCAACCCTGCCAGCTTAATACAGATCCGGCAGGAGAGTCAAGCCCCGGTTTCGATCTCCTCCGGAGAGGTGACCGCGCCTGGTGGGCGTTGAACTGTCGGTCGCTACTGTACCCGTTCGATCTCAGCTCCCAAAATCCCCAGGTTCTCAACGAATAACGGGTAGCCACGGTCGATGTGAAACACGTCGTGGACCTCGGTATCGCCGTCCGCGACGAGCCCCGCAAGCACCAGGCCGGCGCCCGCACGGATGTCCGAACACCACACCGGCGCGCTCGAAAGTTGCGGCAGACCGCGCACCACGGCGTGATGGCCGTCGGTGCGCGCATCCGCCCCCAGCCGGATCATTTCCTCGACGAATCGGAAGCGCGCCTCGAAGACGTTCTCGGTAATCATCGAGGTTCCGTCGGCAATGGACGCCAGTGCGATCGCCATTGGCTGTAGATCGGTGGGAAATCCGGGGAACGGCAGCGTGGCCACATTCACCGCTTTGGGCCGCTCGTACTGGGCGATCCGGAAGCTGTTGTCGGTCTGGGTGACCGTGGCGCCCGCATCGTGCAACTTGTGCAGTACCAACTGCAGGTGGGACGGGTCTATTCCCGTCACGGTGATGTCGCCGCGGGTCATGGCGGCGGCAATGCCCCAGGTAGCGGCCACGATCCGGTCGCCGATGACGCGGTGCTCGGTCGGATGCAGCCGCGGAACCCCGGTGATGGTCATGGTCGGCGAGCCGGCGCCTTCCACCTGCGCGCCCATCTGGTTCAGCATCGTGCACAGGTCGACCACGTCGGGTTCGCGCGCGGCGTTGTGGATGGTGGTGACACCCTCGGCCACCACGGCGGCCATCAGGATGTTCTCGGTGGCGCCGACTGAGGGGAATTCGAGCTGAATCTCCGCCCCGCGCAACGTATCTGCCTGGGCCACCACACAGCCGTGTTCGATGTTGCACTGCGCACCCAGTTGCCGCAGGCCGGCCTGGTGCATGTCCAGCGGGCGCGACCCGATCGCATCACCGCCGGGCAGCGCGACCCTGGCCTTCTTGCACCGGCCGACCAGTGGACCCAGCACGCACACAGAGGCGCGGAACTGGCGCACCGCCGCGAAGTCGGCGTCGTATTTGGGCTCGTCGGGCGAGGTGATGCGGGCGACGTCGCCGTCGAGCTCGACGGTGGCACCCAGACCTCGCAGCACCTCGGCCATCAGCGGCACGTCAAGAATGTCGGGACAGTTGGTGATGGTGCTGGTGCCCTCGGCCAGCAGTGTCGCGGCCATCAACTTGAGCACACTGTTCTTGGCGCCCCCAACAGCGACTTCGCCTGACAACCGGTTGCCACCAGTCACCACGAATCGCTCCGCCACCCGCGTCAGTCTAGTGAAGCGGTATCGGGTTGTCAGTCAGCCCAGCCGCGTGCGGGCGGTGATCCCCGGTACGGTTTTGCTCATGGCAGTCCATCTGACCCGCATCTATACCCGGACCGGTGACGACGGGACGACGGGATTGAGCGATTTCTCACGGGTAGCCAAGACCGACGCCCGCCTGGTGGCTTACGCGGACTGCGACGAGGCCAATTCCGCCATCGGCGTGGCCGTCGCGCTGGGCGGTCCCGACGAGGCGCTCGCCGACGTGCTGCGTCAGATCCAGAACGACCTGTTCGACGCCGGCGCTGACCTGTCGACCCCGGTGGTGGAGAACCCGAAATATCCCCCGCTACGCATCAGCCAGGACTACATCGACCGGCTCGAGCGTTGGTGCGACAGCTACAACGAGAACCTGCCGGCGCTGAATTCCTTTGTGCTGCCCGGTGGTTCACCGCTGTCGGCACTATTGCACGTGGCCCGTACCGTGGTCCGCCGTGCGGAGCGCTCGGCGTGGGCGGCCGTCGACGCGCACGCGGACGGGGTGAGCGTGCTGCCGGCGAAATACCTGAACCGTTTGTCGGACCTGCTGTTCATCCTGTCCCGGGTGGCCAACCCGGACGGAGACGTGCTCTGGCGCCCGGGCGGCGGCAAGGATGCCGAGCAGACGTGAAAGCGCCTGAAAAGGGCACTTTTTAGGGGCTTTCGCGTCTGCTCGCGAGAGAACGCGCGGGAACGCGCGGGAACCTCTACAGCTACACGCTGCGGCGGCGGGAGCGCGGCGACGGCCGCGACTCCAGCCATGACTGGAACGCGGTCAAAGCCCCTCGGTCCAATGCGATTTCGTAACCCTCACGCCGATCCTGGGTGGTGTCGCGCAATTCCAGCACCACGATCTCCTCGGTCATGATGTCGAATTCGTCACCGCGCGGCGCCCGCCGGCCGACCACTTCCACCCCGCGCCGACTCAGCCGCCGATCCGGCCACAGGCGCAGGCTGGACAGTCGGTAGTACGCGGCTTCACCGCCGCGATAGCGGATCATGCCGTGGCGCCAGCCATGCCCACCTACCGCGGGGATGTCGCGCATGATGGCCGCCGTTCCGCCTTGGCGCAGTTTCCACAGCCGGTAGCTCAGCGCAAGGACGGCGGACCCCAACAGAACGACAAGGGCAACGAGCACGACCATGCCGACCATGGGCGCGCTCATCTTCGTCGATCAGTCGAGCGCGCCGATGGCGCGCAACCTCGCGCGCCCCCGAGCCGCGGTCTTCTCGTCGTCGGACTCCGAGTCCTGCCGTGCCGAGCTCTCGTCGATCTCCGACTCGAATTCGGCTGTCTCCGCAAGGATCGTGACGCCGTCCTCGGTCACCGACATGAACCCACCGTCGATGGCGACGCGCAGATCGTCCTCACCCTCGCGCTCCACCCGCACCATCGCGTCGTCGACCAATTGGGCCACCAACGGGATGTGGTGCGGCAGGATGCCGATCTCACCGACGGTGGTGCGGGTGAACAGAAACGTCGCTTCGCCCGACCAGATCTCCCGGTCGACGGCGACAATCGCCACATTCATTTCCGCCACGTCACACCACCTCTTGCCTCAGCCGCAGATCGAATCACAGCTTGACGTCGAAGGTCTCGGCCTTCTTGGCCAAGTCGTCGAGTCCACCGATCAGGAAGAACGCCTGCTCGGGCACGTGGTCGAAGTCGCCCTTGGTCAGCTTGTCGAACGCCTCGATGGTCTCCTTGACCGGCACCGTCGAACCGGGCTGTCCGGTGAACTGCTCGGCCGCCATCATGTTCTGCGACAGGAATCGCTCGATCCGGCGGGCGCGGTTGACGAGCTGCTTGTCCTCTTCGGACAGCTCGTCCACACCGAGGATAGCGATGATGTCCTGAAGGTCCTTGTAGCGCTGCAGGATTCGGATGACTTCCTGGGCGACGCGGTAGTGCTCGTCGCCGACAACGCTGGGGTCCAGGATGGTCGAGCTCGACGCCAGCGGGTCCACCGCCGGGAAGATGCCCTTGGAGAACACCGAACGCGACAGTTCGGTGGTGGCGTCCAGGTGAGCGAACGTGGTCGCCGGGGCCGGGTCGGTGTAGTCGTCGGCCGGCACGTAGACGGCCTGCATCGACGTAATCGACTTGCCTCGGGTCGAGGTGATGCGCTCCTGCAACTCGCCCATCTCGTCAGCCAGGGTGGGCTGGTATCCCACGGCCGACGGCATCCGGCCGAGCAGAGTCGACACCTCGGAGCCGGCCTGGGTGAAACGGAAGATGTTGTCGATGAACAACAGCACGTCCTGGCCGGCCTCGTCGCGGAACCACTCAGCCATCGTCAGCGCGGACAACGCCACCCGCATACGGGTACCGGGCGGCTCGTCCATCTGACCGAACACCAACGCGGTGTCCTTCAGCACGTCGGCTTCCTGGAGCTCGACCCAGAGGTCGTTGCCCTCACGGGTGCGCTCCCCGACGCCGGCGAAAACCGAAGTACCACCGAAGTTTCGGGCAATACGGTTGATCATCTCCTGGATCAACACCGTCTTGCCCACGCCGGCACCACCGAACAGCGCGATCTTGCCGCCACGCACGTAGGGCGTCAACAGGTCGACGACCTTCAGGCCGGTCTCGAGCATTTCGGTCCGGGGCTCGAGTTCCTCGAAGGACGGCGGCTTGCGGTGAATCGACCAGTGATCGAAGTCCTCGCCGTAGCCGGGCTCGTCCAGGCAGTGCCCCAAAGCGTTGAAGACGTGGCCCTTGACGTTCTCACCGACCGGCACCGTGATCGACTTACCGGAGTCGGTGACCTCGACGCCGCGCACCAGCCCGTCGGTGGGCTGCATCGAGATGGCGCGCACCAGGTTGTCACCGAGGTGCTGCGCGACCTCGAGCGTGAGGGTCTTCTTCAGCGACTCGTGATCGATCTCGGCATTGAGGGCGTTGAACAGTTCCGGCACGGACCCCCGCGGAAACTCGACGTCGACGACCGGTCCGGTGATCCGGACCACCCGGCCGTTGGTGTCGGAACTTCCCGACTTGTTCTCGGTCTTCTCGTCAGTAGCAGTCATGATGTGTACTTCGCTTCCTCGTGGGGCTACTTGGCGGCGTCAGCGAGCGCGTTTGCGCCACCGACGATTTCGCTGATCTCTTGGGTGATTTGGGCTTGGCGCTCGCGGTTGGCTTGCAGCGTCAGATCTTTGATGAGGTCGTCGGCGTTGTCGGTGGCCGACTTCATCGCGCGCTGACGCGAAGCCAGCTCCGATGCGGCGGATTCCAGTAGCGCCGCGTACACCCGCGTGGTGATGTACCGCGGCAGCAGCGCGTCGAACAAGCTGGTCGCGTCCGGCTCGAACGAGTACAGCGTGGACGGCCCGGTGTCTTCTTCGACGTACTCCACCACCAGCGGAGCCATCCGGTGGGCGACCGCCGCCTGCGACATCATCGACTTGAATTCCGAGTAGACGATGTGCAATTCGTCGACGCCCTGGACGTCGTCTTGATTACCTTCGTCGTCGTCCTCGCCCTTCATGAAGGCATCCACCAGCGCCGCGCTGATCTCGGCGGCGTTCTCAACCTGCGGTTGTTCGGAGAAACCTGTCCACGACTCGACGATGTCCCAATTGCGGAACGAGAAGTAGTTCTGCGCTTTGCGTCCCACCGTGTAGAGGACGGGCTGCTTGCCTTCTTCCCGCAGTAACGAGAACAGCTCCTCGGAGCGCCGGAAGATGCTCGAGTTGTACGCACCGCACAAACCGCGGTCGGACGACAGCACCAGCACACCGGCCCGCTTAGGGTTCTCCCGCTCGACGAGCAACGGGTGATCCAGAGCGGCTTCGGCCGACAACGTGTACAGCATGGTGGTGATCTGCAGGGTGTACGGCCGTGCGGCTTGCAGCCTCGTCTGCGCTTTACCGATGCGCGAAGTCGCGATCAGCTCTTGAGCTTTGGTGATCTTCTTGATCGACCCCGCCGAGCGGATTCTCGACCGTAGTTCGCGGAGTGTGGCAGCCATTGTTAGCTACTTCTTGTCCTTCTTCTTCGGCTCGTCCTTGGGCTTTTCCTTTTTGACCTGAACCGATTCCTTGCCGACTTCGTCCTCGTCCAGGGGCTCGACGTGCTCGTCGCGCACCACCGACTCGCCATCGCTGGCCGAGAAGCCCTTCTTGAAGTGGTTGATGATGTCGGTCAGCTTCTCTTCGTCCTCTTCGCCGAGCTTCTTGCTCTTGCGGACCTGCTCGAGGAACCCCTCTTCGGACGCCTTCATGTGGTCCAGGAGCTCGGATTCGAAGCGTTTGATGTCCTCGACCGGCACCGAGTCCAAGTGACCGCCGGTACCCAGGAAGATCGAAACCACCTGCTCCTCAACGGGCATCGGCTGGAATTGCGGCTGCTTGAGCAGCTCGACCAGGCGCTCGCCGCGGGCCAGCTGCTTCTTGGAGGTGTCGTCGAGGTCGGAGGCGAAGGCGGCGAAGGATTCCAGCTCGCGATACTGCGACAGGTCCAGACGCAGCGAGCCTGCCACCTCCTTCATCGCCTTGATCTGCGCGGCGCCACCGACGCGGGACACCGAGGAACCGACGTTGATGGCCGGCCGCACACCCTGGTTGAACAGGTCGGACTCCAGGAAGCACTGGCCGTCGGTGATCGAGATGACGTTGGTCGGAATGTAGGCCGAGATGTCGTTGGCCTTGGTCTCGATCACCGGCAGGCCGGTCAGCGAGCCGCCGCCGAGGTCATCCGAGAGCTTCGCGCAGCGCTCCAGCAGCCGCGAGTGCAGGTAGAACACGTCACCCGGGAACGCCTCGCGGCCCGGCGGGCGGCGCAGCAACAACGAGATGGCGCGGTAGGCGTCGGCGTGCTTGGTCAGGTCGTCGAACACGATCAGGACGTGCTTGCCCTCGTACATCCAGTGCTGGGCGATCGCCGAACCCGTGTAGGGCGCAAGCCATTTGAAGCCGGCGGAGTCCGATGCCGGGGCCGCGACGATGGTGGTGTAGTCCATCGCGCCGCCCTCTTCGAGCGCCTGGCGCACCGCGGCGATGGTGGTGCCCTTCTGGCCGATGGCCACGTAGACGCAGCGCACCTGCTGCTTCTCGTCGCCGGTTTCCCAGTTCTTGCGCTGGTTGAGGATGGTGTCGACGCAGACCGCGGTCTTGCCGGTCTTGCGGTCGCCGATGATCAGCTGGCGCTGCCCGCGGCCGATCGGCGTCATGGCGTCGATGGCCTTGATGCCGGTCTGCAGCGGCTCTTTCACGCCCTGCCGCTGCACCACGGACGGGGCCTGCAGCTCGAGCGCGCGCCGGGTGTCGGTCTCGATGTCGCCACCGCCGTCGATCGGGTGACCCAGCGGGTCGACGACCCGGCCCAGGTATCCGTCGCCGACCGGAACCGACAGCACCTCACCGGTGCGCTTGACCTGCTGGCCCTCTTCGAGCTGCTCGAAGTCACCCAGGATGACCGCACCGATGCTGTGCTCGTCGAGGTTCAGGGCGACGCCGAGAACACCGCCGGTGAACTCGAGCAACTCCTGGGTCATAACCGACGGCAGACCCTCGACGTGCGCGATGCCGTCCCCGGCGTCGACGACGGTGCCGACCTCTTCCCGAGAGGTCTCCGAGGTAAAGGACTCTACGTACTCTTCAATTGCGCTCTGGATGTCATTAGCGGAGATTGTCAACTCGGCCATGGCTTTTCGTCTTCCTACTTCGGGGTTGGTGCTGACTGGTTCGGGTTGTGTCGGGCTTCGTTGATCAGCTGGGGGTACTCGTTAATCGGGTAGTTGGGCCTCGGCTGCCGCCAACCGCGACTTGAGCGTTCCGTCGATAATCTCGTCACCCACAGCGATCAGCAGGCCACCGAGCAGTTCCTCGTCGGTCTGCAACTGGACTGTGACCGGATGACCGTAGATGCGGCTGAGCACTTCGGTGAGACGCGTGCGTTGTGCGTCGCTGAGGTCGGCCGCGGCACTGACCTGAGCGACGACCTCACCGCGACGGGCGACCGCAACCTCAGCAAGGAGCTGCAGCGCCTCATCGGCGGTCTGGTGACCGCGCAACAGGTCGATTGTGTGCGAAAGCAGTTTGGTCGCAACCGGATCGACACCACCGCCGGCACTGTCCAGGACCTTGTTGAGCAGGCCCACCCGACCTTCGGCCGGGGTGGTGTGGTCACCCAGCAGGATGGCCAGCCGCGGTTGCGCGTCGATGATGCGCGACACCCGGAACAACTGGTCTTCAACCTCGTCGACCTTGTTGTTGCGTTCGGCGACCGCCAGCAACGCCTGGCGCGAGAGATGCTCGACCGCATCCACCAGGTCGGCGTTTGCCGACCAGCGCTCCGCGACAGCCGTCCGCAGCACGCCGAGTGTGGAATCGGCGACCTTGCCGTCCAGCAGCCGCTCCAGCAACTTGACCCGAGGTCCCGAATCCTCGGCCGGCACAGTGAGGTAACGGGTGACCACCGTTTCGCGGTGCAGCAGCTTGGCCACCGAGACCAGTTCGTCCGCAAGCGATGTGAGGCCGTCGTCGTCCAGATCGCTGACGGCGGAATCGAACTGCTCCACCACGTTGCTCAGCGCCAGGCGACTGGACGAGCGCATCTTGGCCAGGACCGGATACTCGACGTCGGTCTCTTCCGGTGCCATCTGGTCGAGCTCGTCGAGGAACCGGTCGACGGTGGCCGATTGCTGGTCCTTGTCCGCGACGAAGCTGCGCACCAAATCCCCGGCCTGGCGGACGGATTCGTGCCCCAACTCCAAGCGGAGCTGGCGGCTCAGTTGCGCGCGCAGCAGTTCGGTCTGGCGAACGCCTTGGGCTTTGATGCGTTCCGCCTCAGAATCGGCCTGCGCCTTCATCTGCTCGGCAATGCGTTCGGAGTCGGCCTTGGCCTCCTCGACGAGTTGCTCGGCCTCTTCCTTGGCGGCCTGCACAGCCTTGCTGTGCGCCGTCGTTGACTCGGTCAGGCGTTGCGCGGCCTTGTCCGAATCTTCCAACTGCTGGCGCACCATCTCCTGCCGGTCGGTCATCAGTTTGCGCACTGGCGGCACGACGTACCGCCAGACCAGCGCCACGATGGCCGCGAATCCGATCAGCTGTCCGATAAATGTCGACATATGGTTGGCTACCTGGTCGCTGTTGAGGGGGTGACGTCGACTCCGAGGATCCGACTGGCCAGCGTCGCCGACATGGCACCCACGTTGGCCCGCAAATCCATCTCCACGGCGTCCCTCTCCCGCTTCAATTGCTCATTGGCCTGGGCCAGTGACTCCGCCACCTGCTGTTCGGCACGAGCGCGGGCGTCCTCGACTGTTTTGCGGCCCTCGATCCGGGCGTTGTCGCGGTAGGACCCCGCCTCGAGCCGGGCTTCCTTCATCGCTTCTTCGTAGTCGGCGTCGGCGGCAGCAAACTGCTCGGACGACTTCTTGTTGTCGGCTTGCGTCTTGGCGACCATCGCCTCGCGCTCCCGCAACACCTTCAGGATCGACGGCACGACGAATTTGCTGATGACGCCGAGCACGATCAGGAAGATGGCCAGCACGAAGAAGAACGTGCCGTTGGGGATGAGGAAGTTGCTTCCGCCGCCCTCCGCCGAGAACCTCACCGTCGAAGCAACGGTGCGCACTTGCCCGTTAGGACCCATCTCAGCGAATTACTTGACGGGAGTGGCAAAGACGAACAGCGCCATGAACGCCAGGTTGATGAAGTAGGCAGCCTCAACCAGACCGACGGTGATGAAGAACGGAGTGAACAGCCGTCCCTGGGCCTCGGGCTGACGGGCCACGCCGGAGATCAGCGCGTTACCGGCGACACCGTCACCGATACCGGCGCCGATGGCGCCACCGGCCATGATCAGTCCACCGCCGATGAGGGCGCCGGCAGCGATTGTGGGGTCCATTTTTTATCCTCCTTGATAACTCTGGTAGCGGTTTACCAGGATTTTTTTAGTGGTGGTCTTCTTCTAGTTCCATGGCTTGGCTGAAGTACAGGATCGTCAACAGCGCAAAGATGAAGGCCTGGATGGCGCCGACGAACAGGTCGAAGGACTTCCAGATCGCGTTGGGCAGCCACAGGATGTAGGGCGGGAACATCGCGATCAGCGCGACCAGGATGCCGCCGGCGAAGATATTGCCGAAGAGTCGCAGCGACAACGAGATTGGCTTGGCCAGTTCTTCGACGACGTTGATCGGCGCCAGGATCGCCACATGCCCCTTGAGCACCTTGACCGGGTGCCCGATGATGCCGCGGCGCCAGATCCCCGCCGAGTGGTAGCAGACGAAAACGAACAGGGCCAGCGCCAGAACGTAATTGATGTCGGCGGCCGCCGAGGAGAGCAACTCGCTTGTCTTGCCCTCCTCGTTCTTGTACTGCACCGGCAGCACCGACAGCCAGTTCGAGATCAGGATGAACACGAAGATGGTCACCGCGAGCGGCAGCACGAAGGGCGCGATCCGCATTCCGATCGCGGCTTCCACCTGACTGCGCATCTGGATGGTGATCGCCTCGAAGAACAGCTGCACCCCACCCGGCACACCGCTCGAGGTGACCTTGGAGCGCAACCAGAACGCCAGCGCCAGCACGATCAGCGCGGCGATCGCCGTCGACAGGATCGTGTCGGTGTTGACCGTCAAGCCGAACCACGTGGCGGTCTCGTGGTGGCCGACCTCGATTGAGCCCTCGGCCAGGATCGACTCAGTCATCGCCGGCGCTTCTCCCTTCCGTCCCGTCTGATCCGGTCAGTACCCCACCCTCGGGCGTCTCAAGCTGCCCGTCGGGATCCCCGGTCCGCAGCTTCTTCCACACCGGCAGGGCGGTCGATGCCACCAGTACCACCTGAAAGAGCGCCAAACCGAAGAGCACACCCAAGCCTTGAGGCCGGAAGATGAAAGCGATGACCAGCGCCAAAATGGTGATGATCGCGACCCGCGAGGCCGAGTTGATGGCCATCGACCTCTTCAGCGGGTGGTCCCGCGAGGTGATCGACTCCACCGAACGCCGCACCAGCAGCGCGTTGAGCAAACCCAGCAGCAACCCAATGCCGAAGAAGGCTCCGACCATTGGGTGGCCGGCGTACGCGGCGATCAGCGTCGCCACGGCGGTCAGCGCCATGCTGATGACGAACAGCCGAACGGGGCGGAACGCAACAGCGGGAAACACCAACGGCGCGTCCTGCGCTGGTGTCGTCACTGCAGCACCTCAATCCCGGGGTCTGGATGCGTGAACCACATCACTGTCTGATCTGTGGCCCGCCGAGCGTATCGCAAGGGTTCGCGCTGGAATCACCCAAGGGGTAGCTCCCTGTGTCGGTCGTAATTCGGCGCGACTGGATATGCATCCGACGGGCCGGGGGGCCGGCAACCCGCGAGGTTTAATTCGGGGCTCTACCAGGACCGTACCACACCAGACGCGGATCTACTACTCGTCGTCGTAGTCTTCGTCGCGACGGCGTAGCAGCGGGATCGCGGTGGCGACACCCGCGACGACGATCGCGCCCAACATCACCGCGGCGGTGTGGCGCGGGTCGAAAAAGATGGTGCTCGCCGCGCCGAAGGCCACGATGCCCACCCACAGGTAGATCAGCAGCACGACGCGGCGGTGGGAATGCCCAATCTGGAGCAGCCGGTGGTGCAGATGCATCTTGTCGGGGCTGAATGCGCTGCGACCGGCGCGGGTGCGGCGCACGATCGCCAACAGCAGGTCGAGCATCGGGACGAACATGACGGCCACCACCAGCAAGAACGGTGACAGCAGAGCAAACACGTCCCGGGCGCCGTAGGCGTTCTGGGAGATCGGGCCCGCGGCAGTCGTTGATGCCGCCGCAAGCATCAGCCCGACCAGCATCGACCCGGAATCGCCCATGAAGATCCTGGCCCGGTGGAAGTTGTGCGGCAGGAAGCCCAGGCAGGCCCCTGCCAAGACCACCGAGATCACCGCCGGCGGGTAATACAGCACGTCGCCGCCGTGGTCGCGCAGCAGGCCGACCGAGAACATGCAGATCGCCAGGGCCGTGATCAGGCCCAGTCCGGCGGCCAGCCCGTCGAGGCCGTCGACGAAGTTCATCGCGTTGACGATCGAGACGGTCAGCGCGAGGGTGAGCAGGATCGAAGAGGCCTGGTCCAGCACGATGGTGCCGACCCCGCCGACCGGGATGTACAGCACGCTCCAGGCGACACCCATGGTGACCAGCACGCTGGCGGCGGTGATCTGCCCGGCGAACTTGGTCAGGGCGTCCAGTCCCCACCGGTCGTCGATCAGGCCGATGCCCATGATCACCGCACCGGCGACCAAAACCGCGGGCATCCCGGTGGAATAGACGAACCCGCGCGTCAGGGCCGGCAACTGGGAGGCCAGGAAGACGGCGGAGACGACGCCCAGGAACATCGCCAGCCCGCCCATCCGCGGGGTGGGGGTGACGTGCACGTCGCGTTCCCGGGGATAGGCGACGGCACCCAGGCGGGTGGCCAGTACGCGCACCGGGCCGGTAGCGAAGTAGGTGATGATCGCCGCGGTCAAGCCGACCAGGGCAAGCTCCCGCAGCGGGACGCCGGCGCTGCGATCCGAGAGGGCGAGCAAACCACCGGCAAGGCTGGTTGGATCGCTGGACACCTCGAGACCCTACTTCACCGAGCTGAGCGTGCTCTGGGCGGCTTTGGGGCTCTCCCGTCGAGCGTGCGCCTTATGTACGCGATCCGCCGCGCGGAGGTACACAACCCCCACGGTCGGCGCAACGCGCGCTACTCGACGAGGCTGGCCGCGTCCACGCCGAGCACCTCGGCGACGCGGGCGACGCTCACCGGCCCCTCACGCAGGATGCGGGGTGTGTTGCCGCTGAGGTCGACGATGGTCGAAGCGGCTTGCTGGGCGGCGGGCCCGCCGTCGAGGTAGACGTCGACGAGATCGCCGAGTTGCTTGTGCGCCTCCTGGGCGTCGACGGCGGCCGGCTGGCCCGAGACATTGGCGCTGGACACCGCCATGGGTCCGACCTCGCGCAACAATTCGATCGCGACCGGGTGCAGCGGCATCCGCAGCATCACCGTGCCGTGCGCGTCGCCGAGATCCCAACGCAGCGAGGGTGCTTGGGTGACCACCAGGCTCAGCGCCCCGGGCCAGAAGGCGCGGACCAGGTCGCGTGCACCGTCGGGCATGCCGTACACCAGCCCCTCGATGGTGTGCCACGAGCCGACGAGCACGCCCACGGGCATGTCGCGGCCGCGGCCCTTGGCCGCAAGTAACGCGTCCACCGCGGTGCTGTCGAATGCGTCGGCTCCGAGGCCGTAGACCGTGTCGGTCGGCATGACGACCAGCCGGCCGGCTTTGAGGGCACCGACCGCGGCGGCGATCCCGCGGGCTCGCTGGTCGGGGTCGGCGCAATCGAAGATGTCAGACACGAGCGCCGCTCCTCTGGGCCGTCACGAATCGGGGCCGTCCGGCCAGGTCGTTGCGCGCCACGACGTCGTCGAAAGCCCCGGTCTGCGCGACGGCTTTCACGGTCGATCCCGATGTGCTGTCGTCGTGCTCGACGGCGAACAACCCGCCGGGTCGCAGCAGGCGTTCGGCCAGCTTCACCACGCTGGGTATCACGGCCATCCCGTCCGGGCCGCCGAACACCGCGCGCGGCGGATCATGTTGCGCCACTTCGGGTTCCACGTCGGTGCCGTCGGGCACGTAGGGCGGATTGGCGACGACCATGTCGACCCCGCCGTCGAGTTCCGCGAGCAGGCCTGGTGAACACACGTCGGCCCGGACCAGTTCGACAGCTGTTCCCGCGGCATTACGGCGCGCATAGTCAAGGGCTTCCTCGGAAACATCGACGCCGATTACCCGAGCGCCCGGCCAGTGCCGGGCCAACGCGATCGCCAGCGCACCCGACCCGGTACAGAGGTCCACGATGCACGGCTGCGAAGGAAGGCGTTGCGCGACAGCCCATTCCAGTAAGGACTCGGTCTCCGGACGCGGTATGAACACCCCAGGCCCGACGTGCAACAACAGCGGGCCGAACGCGACGGTCCCGATCAGATGCTGCAGGGGCACCCGTTGCGAGCGTGCGGCGACGGCATCGCGGAAGCGGTCGAAGAAATGCTCGGGCGGCGGCTCGAGCAGGGACAGCCGGCCGCGGTCGGTGCCGGCCAGGTGGGCGGCCAATTGTTCGGCGTCGACGCGCGCGGAGTCGATACCGGCTTCGGCCAGTTGCGCCGCAGCGGAGTCGATCGCCCGTCGCAGGCGGTCCTGGATTGTCCCGCTCCTCCTCATCGCTTCGCTCTGCATCGTCGCAGGGACGTCCTCTATTGTCCCGCTCCTCCTCATCGCTTCGCTCTGCATCGTCGCAGGGACGTCCTCTATTGTCCCGCTCCTCCTCATCGCTTCGCTCTGCATCGTCGCAGGGACGTCCTCTATTGTCCCGCTCCTCCTCATCGCTTCGCTCTGCATCGTCGCAGGGACGTCCTCTATTGTCCCGCTCCTCCTCATCGCTTCGCTCTGCATCGTCGCAGGGACGTCCTCTGTCCCGCTCCGCAGGGACGTCATGTCGCCTGTTGCAGCCGAGATTGTTTGTCCGCCTCGCTCAGCGCATCGAAGAGGGCATCCAGATCGCCGTCGAGCACCTGGTCGAGGTTGTGCGACTTGAAGCCGATCCGGTGATCGGTGATCCGGTTCTCCGGGAAGTTGTAGGTCCGGATGCGTTCGCTGCGGTCCACCGTGCGGATCTGGCTGGCGCGGTCGGCCGAGGCGTCGGCGAGGGCCTGCTCCTCGGCCAGCACCTGCAGACGCGCAGCCAGCACCTGCAACGCGCGGGTCTTGTTCTGCAGCTGCGACCGCTCGTTCTGGCAGGTGACCACGATCCCGGTGGGCAGGTGGGTGATTCGCACCGCGGAGTCGGTGGTGTTCACACCCTGGCCACCCTTGCCCGACGAGCGGTAGACGTCGATGCGCAGATCCGATTCGTCGATCTGCACCTCGCCCACCTCTTCGGGCTCCGGGTAAACCAGCACACCGGCAGCCGAAGTATGCACGCGCCCTTGGGATTCCGTGACCGGCACGCGTTGCACGCGGTGCACACCGCCCTCGAATTTCATCCGCGACCAGACCCCGTCGGCCGAGTCGCCTTTACTCGCAATGGCCAGCGTCGCGTCCTTGTAGCCGCCCAGGTCCGAAGTGGTCTCACCCAGCACCGTCACCGTCCAGCCGTGCCGCTCGGCATAGCGGATGTACATCCGGGCCAGATCGGCGGCGAACAACGCCGACTCCTCGCCACCCTCGCCGGATTTCACTTCCAGCAGGATGTCGTCGGGGTCGTGCGGGTCGCGCGGGGCCAGCATGTCGGTGAGCTGGGTGTCCAGCTCGGCGACCCGGGCCTCGAGCTCGGTGACCTCCTCGGCGAACGAGTCGTCATCGACGGCCAGCTCACGCGCAGTCTCCAGGTCTTCGCGCGCCGACACCAGTTTGCGGTGGGTGGCGACGATCGGGGCCAGCCGGGCGAATCGACGCCCCGCTTTGCGGGCTTCGTCGGGCCTGCTGTGCAGTTCGGGATCGGCCAGGGCGCGTTCGAGCTCCGCATGCTCGGCGAGCAGGACGTCAATCGTCTGCACCGGCTGCGTCATGTCTCACCTCCCACTGCGAAGCTCTTACCCCAAACGCGAACCGACGCCCGGCCTGTGCGGATGATGCACAGTTCGGGCGTCGGAAAGCCAGCTACTTGTCCGCGGCGTCCGCTGCGGTCTTGCGCTTGCCGTAGCGCTTCTCGAAGCGGGCCACGCGGCCGCCACTGTCGAGGATCTTCTGCTTGCCGGTGTAGAAGGGGTGGCACTGCGAGCAGACCTCGGCCACAATCCGTCCGCCCGGCTTGGTGCTGCGGGTCTGGAACGAGTTCCCGCAACCGCAGACCACGGTGGTCTCCTCGTAGGCGGGATGAATGTCAGTTTTCATGCTGTCCTCTTCGTCGTCGAGCGCCCATTATGCCAGGTCAACTACTGTCTCCCAAAACAGCGGGAGGCGCGCTGGTATTCCTGGGGACTAATCGTTGTCCATGCTGCCCGGTGTCGTCTTGGACACCTGCACCAGGAACTCGTAGTTCGTCTTCGTCTTGCGCAGCTGCGACATCAGCAGGTCGATGGCCTGGTGCGAGTCCAGACCCGACAGCACGCGGCGCAGCTTGTGCACGATGCCGAACTCGTCGGGCGAGAGCAACAGTTCGTCCTTGCGGGTACCCGAGGGGTTGACGTCGACGGCCGGGAACACCCGTCGCTCGGAGATCTTGCGGTCCAGCTTGAGCTCGGCGTTACCGGTGCCCTTGAACTCCTCGAAGATCACCGTGTCACCGGTGGATCCGGTCTCGACCATCGCGGTGGCGATGATGGTCAGCGACCCGCCTTCCTCGATGTTGCGCGCGGCGCCCAGGAAGCGCTTGGGCGGGTACAGCGCGGTGGAATCGACACCACCGGAAAGGATCCGGCCCGACGCGGGTGACGCGTTGTTGTAGGCGCGGCCCAGTCGGGTGATCGAGTCCAGCAGCACCACAACGTCCTTGCCTTGCTCCACGAGCCGCTTGGCGCGCTCGATGGCCAGCTCGGCTGCCTGGGTGTGATCGGACGGCGGGCGGTCGAAGGTGGAGGCGATGACCTCACCCTTGACCGAACGCTGCATGTCGGTCACCTCTTCCGGGCGCTCGTCCACGAGCACGACCATGAGGTGGCATTCCGGGTTGTTACGGGTGATCGCGTTCGCGATGTCCTGCAGGATCGTGGTCTTACCGGCCTTGGGCGGCGACACGATCAGCGCACGCTGACCTTTACCGATCGGCATGATCAGGTCGATGACCCGGGTGGTCAGCCGGTCGGGCGTGGTCTCCAGCCGCAAGCGCTGGTTGGGGTACAGCGGCGTCAGCTTCTGGAAGTCGGGGCGCTTCTTGGCGTCTTCGACCGGTCCGCCGTTGACGCTGTCCAGGCGGACCAGCGGGTTGAACTTCTGGCGCTGGTTGGGCTGTTCGCCGTCCTTGGGCACCCGAACGGCGCCGGTCACGGCGTCACCGCGGCGCAGGCCGTTCTTGCGCACCATGTTCATCGACACGTAGACGTCGTGCGGGCCGGCCAGATAGCCGGACGTGCGCACGAAGGCGTAGTTGTCCAGCACATCGAGGATGCCGGCCACCGGTTGGACGACGTCGTCCTCGCGTAGTTCGGCTTCACCGCCGCCCTCGCCGGTCCGTTCACCACGGCGCCGGCGGTCGCGGAATCGCCGTCCGCGCCGGCCACCGCGGCCCTCACCGTCGTCGTCCTGCTGGTTCGAGCCGCCGCGCTGCTGCCCGCCGCCCTGCTGGTCACCGCCCTGCTCGTTACCCGAGTCGGACGAGCGCTCTTCGGTCTTGGCGTCGCGCTCGTTGCGGCGCTCCCGGTCGCCTCGTTGCTGCTCATCGGGCTTGTCAGACTTGTCGGGCTTGCCGGCGCCCTCGGAGCTCTCACCCTTGCCCTGCTCGGCCGCACCGGCCTGCCGGTTGGCGCTCCGCCGTTCGCGGCGACGCGGCTCGTTGGGCGCGCTGTCCTGCGTGTCCTGCGCCGGAGATTCCGGGGTGGACTCGGCAGCGGACTGCGGTGCCTTTGACTCCTGGGGGGGAGCCTCGGTTGCCGACGGCTCGTTCTGCGCCGGCGTGTCGGCCTTCACGGTCTCGGTGGCCGGAGCGTCACCGGACGGCTTGCCGTTGGTCTGTCCGCGAATCTCCTGGATCGCGGCAATAAGCTCGTTCTTCCGCATTCCGGACGTGCCCTTGACGCCGGCTTGGTTGGCCAGGGCGCGCAGTTCGGGCAGCACCATGGTGGCCAGTGAGCCCGTCGGCGCGTTGGATTTCGCCTCCGGGACATCGGAAGTAGGTGTGGTCACGGCGCCCGACAGATTTTCGGAATCGGTGCTTTCGCCAGCCGTGATGAGGTCCGTATCAGTCACGGATTTCCTTTCTTGCCCCGCTGATCACATCAATCGGGGATTTCTGCATTGGACAGGCAACCAGGCGATTCGCCGAGTGCGCCCAATAATCGACTCTGAAACGATGGTCGCCAGGATCTGCGACGAAGTCCGAGAAGAATTGGTGTTTGTCCTAGCGTCAACGCAGTATGGATGCAGATGCAGATGCTGCAATTGCTGGACGGGTCCGAGGATAACCCGCTTCCTGGCGGGAAGCAAGCAACCCACCGGCAGGCTGTGGATCAACCCGAGACTGTCACTCCCGGCTTCCAGCGAACTCCGTCGCCGGCCGTCATCTTCCTGATGGTGAATCCGTTCGCGGTTCCGTATTCCACCGCTTCGACGGGCAGTTCCGGCTCGGTACTCAACACGATCAGCGAAGGACCAGCCCCGGACAGCGCCGTCGCAACATTGAGACGCCGCAGCAGCCCCAAATATTCCGCAGAAGACGGCATCGCCGGTGCACGTTGCGGCTGATGCAGCACGTCTTCGGTGGCGGCCATCAGCAGGTCCGGTCGCTGGGTGAGCGCGACGACCAGCAACGCGACGCGGCTGACATTGAACCGGGCGTCCTCGTGGCTGACATGGGCGGGCAACAGGACCCGCGTCTCGGCGGTCAGGGATCGCTCTTGCGGGATCGCAGCGAACAAATGGATGTCTCGATGTAGGGGCAGTGAGACCGCGGCGTAATCGGGCCGGCCGTCGCGCTGGTCGACCCAGGTGACCACCGCTCCCCCGAGCACGGCGGCCGCGGCGTTGTCGGGATGTCCTTCGAACTCCGAGGCCAGCTGGATCAGCTGGGTATCGCTGAGCGGCTTCGAATCCGTCTGCACGGCAAGGCCGTTGACCGCCGCCAGACCGCTCACCACCGCCGCCGCCGAGGAACCCAGGCCCCGGGAGTGCGGAACGTCGTTGCGGCACCGGACCACCAGCCCGGCAGCGTGCAGGCCCACCGCGTCCAGCCCACGTTGGATGGCGCGCACCACCAGGTGGTCCGGACCGAGCGGCACCTGGCCGGCGCCCTCCCCCTCGACGATCACCACCAAGCCGGAACCCGTTGTCTCCACGACGATCTCGTCGCACAGGCTCAACGCCAACCCGAGGCTGTCGAATCCCGGGCCGAGGTTGGCGCTGGACGCCGACACCACGGCACTCGCCACCAGGCCCGCGGGCAGGACCGTCGCGGCGTCGACCACTATTCCAGGCCCAGCTGCTCGACGACCAGGACCGGGTCGACCGGCAACGGGGACACCTTGGGCATGTCCTTGAGCGCCGTGTCGGGATCTTTGAGGCCGTTACCGGTAACCGTGCAGACCACGGTCGAGCCTCGCTGCACCCAACCGTCGTCGATCGACTTGAGCAGGCCCGCGATGCTGGCCGCCGACGCGGGTTCGACGAACACCCCTTCGGCGCTGGCGACCAGGTGGTAGGCCTTGAGGATCTCCTCATCGGTGGCGGCCAGGAAACGCCCGTTGGACTGCTGCTGAGCCTCGACCGCCGCGGTCCACGAGGCCGGGGCGCCGATGCGGATCGCGGTGGCGATGGTTTCGGGGTTAGACACCGGTTCCCCGTGTACCAGGGGCGCGGCGCCGGCCGCCTGCGTGCCGAGCATGCGGGGCAGCTTGTCGATCAGCCCGTCG
Organism: Mycobacterium asiaticum; assembly: GCF_001668675.1. Taxonomy (GTDB): domain Bacteria; phylum Actinomycetota; class Actinomycetes; order Mycobacteriales; family Mycobacteriaceae; genus Mycobacterium; species Mycobacterium asiaticum_D. Next base: position 18,998 of record NZ_LZKQ01000186.1, read on the forward strand.
CGGTGGTACTCGGTGTAGCCCTTCCAGTAGGCGGTGATGTTGCCGGCGTTGCCGACGGGCAGCGCGTGCACGTCGGGCGCGGTGCCGAGCGCGTCGACGATCTCGAAGGCTGCCGTCTTCTGGCCTTCGATGCGCACCGGGTTGACCGAGTTCACCAGCGAGATCGTCGGGAAGTCGTTGGTCATCTTGCGGGCCAGTTCCAGGCAGTCATCGAAATTGCCGTCGATCTGGATGATCTTGGCGCCGTGCATGACCGCCTGCGCCAACTTGCCCATCGCGATCTTGCCCTGCGGAATCAGCACAGCGCAGGTGATCCCGGCCCGGGCGGCGTAGGCCGCGGCCGACGCCGAGGTGTTCCCGGTGGACGCGCACAGCACCGCCTGCTGGCCGCGGGCCAGTGCGTCGGTGACGGCCATGGTCATGCCCCGGTCCTTGAAGGAGCCGGTGGGGTTGAGGCCCTCGACCTTGAGATGGATGGTGCAACCGGTCAGCTCGGACAGCCGCGGCGCCGGGATCAACGGCGTCCCACCCTCGAACAAGGTGACCGGCGTCCAGTCGTCGCCCACCGGCAGCCGGTCCCGGTATGCCGCGATCAGACCCAGCCAGGGTTGGTGCACGGCCGTTCGCGGGGCGCTCATAGGTCGGTTCCTTCCAGTCGCAGCACGCTTTCCACGCCCTGCACGACGTCCAGGTCAGCCAGCGCGTCAACGGTTTCCGACAGCGCAGCGTCGGTTGCCTGGTGGGTGACCACGACGATTCGGGCGCCCACGCGTTGGCCGCCCTGGTCCACCACGCCTTCCTGGCGGACCTCGGCGATGCTCACCTCGCGTTTGCCGAATTCGGCTGCCACCGCGGACAACACGCCGGGCTTGTCGGCGACGTTCATGCTGACGTAGTAGCGGGTCGCGATGAAACCCATTGGCGCGATGGGCAGTTGGGCGTACTTCGATTCGCGGGGGCCCCGGCTGCCCAGCACCCGGTTGCGCGCAGCCATCACCAGGTCGCCGGTCACCGCTGACGCGGTGGGCGCGCCACCCGCGCCCTGGCCGTAGAACATCAGCCGGCCGGCCGCCGCGGCCTCGACCACAACCGCGTTGAAAGCGCCGTTGACCGAGGCGAGCGGATGCGACAACGGCACCAGGGCCGGGTAGACGCGGGCTGAAACCCGTTGTTGGCCTTCGTCTGTGGTGATGCGTTCGCAGATGGACAGCAGCTTGATGGTGCATCCCAGCGACTTGGCGGACTCGAAGTCCTCAGGGGTGATCTTGGTGATGCCCTCGCGGTATACGTCGTCGGCGGTGACCCGGGTGTGGAAGGCGATGGACGCCAGGATCGCCGCCTTGGCCGCCGCGTCATACCCTTCCACGTCGGCGGTCGGGTCGGCTTCGGCGTAGCCCAGCGCGCTCGCGTCGGCCAGGGCGGTGTCGTAATCGGCGCCGGTGCTGCCCATTTCGGACAGGATGTAGTTGGTGGTGCCGTTGACGATGCCTGCGACCCGCAGCACCGTGTCGCCGGCCAGTGACTGGGTGAGCGGGCGGATGACCGGGATGGCACCGGCCACCGCGGCTTCGAAATACAGGTCGACGGCTTCGCTTTCTGCGGCTGCGGCCAATTCCCCGCTGGCGATGGACATCAACGCCTTGTTCGCGGTGACGACGGACTTGCCGTGCTTGAGAGCGGACAGGATGGCTTTGCGGGCGGGCTCGACCGGACCCATGACCTCGACGACGATGTCGACGTCGTCCCGCGAGACGAGTTCGTCGATGTCGTCGGTCAGCAGTTCCACCGGCACGCCGCGGTCCGCCGCGACGCGGCGCACTCCGATGCCGCGCAGCTTCAGCGGGGCGCCGATGCGCCCCGCCAGGTCGTCGGCGCTCTCGTTGATGATGCGCACGACTTCGCTACCGACTACACCCAACCCGAGTACCGCTACACCAACGGCCTTTTCGTCACCGGCCACGGGTCACCTCACCTCCAAACTCAGCAGATCGTCGACGGTCTCGCGACGCAGGATCAAGCGGGATTTACCGCCGTGCACCGCTACCACGGCGGGACGGCAGATCATGTTGTAGCGGCTCGACAGCGAATAGCAGTAGGCGCCGGTGGCGGCCACCGCAATCAGATCGCCGGGCCGAATGTCGTCGGGCACCCAAGTGTCGCGCACGATGATGTCGCCGGTCTCGCAATGCTTCCCGACGAGGCGGGCCTGGGTGGCCGGCGCATCACTCACGCGCGACACCAGCCGCGCGTCGTACTGGGCGTCGTACAGCGCGGTGCGGATGTTGTCGCTCATGCCGCCGTCGACGCTGACGTAGCGCCGGTGCGCGCTGGCACTCACGTCGACGTCCTTGACGGTGCCGACTTCGTACAGCGTGATGGTGCCCGGCCCGGCGATGGCGCGGCCGGGTTCGACCACCAGCTTCGGCGTCGGGAGCCCGGCGGCGGCCGATTCGTTGCTGACGATGGCGCTCAGCTTGGCCGCCAGCTCGGCGATCGGTGGCGGATCGTCGGCCGCCAGATACGAGATGCCCAGTCCCCCACCGAGATCGACGGTGGAAACTTGCGCGGTCTTGTCGACGCCGAATTCTTCGACGATCTGGCCCAGCAGCCCGATGACCCGGTGCGCGGCGATCTCGAATCCCGCGACGTCGAAGATCTGCGAACCGATGTGGCTGTGCAGACCGACCAGCCGCAGGTGGTCGGCGGCGAACACCTGACGCACCGCGGCCATCGCCGCGCCGCTGGCCACCGATAACCCGAACTTCTGGTCTTCGTGGGCGGTCGAGATGAACTCGTGGGTGTGAGCCTCCACGCCGACCGTCAGACGTACCAGGACGTCCTGGACGATGCCGGCCTCGGCCGCGATGGCGTCTAGCCGCTCGATCTCGAGCATGGAGTCCACAACGACATGCCCAACACCGGCTTTCACGGCTGCGGTGAGCTCGGCCACCGATTTGTTGTTGCCGTGCAACGTGATTCGCTCGGGCGGGAAGTTCGCGTGCAGCGCGACCGCCAGCTCGCCGCCGGTGCAGACGTCTAGTGAGAGACCTTCCTGCTCGATCCACCGGGCGATCTCGCTGCACAGGAAGGCTTTCGCCGCGTAGTGCACGTGGACGCCGCCGCCGAACGCGGCGGCCGTCTCCTGGCAGCGCGAGCGGAAATCGTCCTCGTCGATGACGAACAGCGGCGTCCCGTACTCGGCGGCCAGGTCGGTGAGCTTCACACCGGCGATTTCCGCAACCCCGGCCTCGTCACGAACGGTGTTGCGCGGCCAGACATTCGGCGCCAACCGCAGTAGCTCCTCGGCTGACTGCGGGCGGGGCGGTCCGCTGACGTGCCGGGCGTCCTCGGCGTGGCGAGGTCCGGCGGGATGGACGTTCACATTCGCTCCGGGGCGGTGACTCCGAGGATGGCCAATCCGTTGGCAATGACCTGGCGGGTCGCCTGGCACAGCGCCAGCCGTGCGATGTGTAGGTCGGTGGGCTGCTCATCGCCTTGCGGGAGCACCCGACACGAGTCGTAGAACCGGTGGTAGTCGCCGGCGAGGTCTTCGAGGTAACGGCATACCCGGTGCGGTTCGCGCAGGGCCGCCGCGGTTTTGAGCACCCGGGGGAACTCGCCGATGGTGCGCAGCAGCGTGCCCTCTTTGTCGTGGCTGAGCAGCTCGAGGTGGCCGGTGTCGGGAATCAGGCCGAGTTCGGCGGCGTTGCGGGCCAGCGCCGAGAGCCGGGCGTGCGCGTATTGCACGTAGTAGACCGGGTTTTCGTTGGACGCCGAGGACCACAGCGCCAGGTCGATGTCGATCGGGGTGTCCACCGAGGAGCGGATCAGGCTATAGCGGGCGGCGTCCACGCCGATGGCCTCGACCAGGTCGTCGAGGGTGATCACAGTGCCGGCCCGCTTGCTCATCCGGACCGGCTGGCCGTCGCGGACCAGGTTGACCATCTGGCCGATCAGTACCTCGACAGTGGCCGGGTCTTCACCGAACGCTGCCGCCGCAGCCTTGAGCCGTGCGATGTACCCGTGGTGGTCGGCGCCGAGCATGTAGATGCACAGGTCGAATCCGCGGGCCCGCTTGTCCAGGTAGTAGGCCAGGTCACCCGCGACGTAGGCCGGCTTGCCGTCGCTCTTGATCACGACGCGGTCTTTGTCGTCGCCAAAGGCGCTGCTGCGCAACCATGTTGCGCCGTCCTTCTCGTAGATGTTGCCGGTCTCACGCAGTTTCGCGATGGCCTCGTCGACGCGGCCGCTGGTGTGCATCGAGTCTTCGTGGGTGTAGACGTCGAAATCGGTGCCGAATTCGTGCAGCGACTCCTTGATGTGAGCAAACATCAGGTCGACGCCGATCTCGCGGAAGGTCTCGCGCATTTCGGCGGGCGGCAGGCTCAGCGCGTCGGGTGATTTCTGCAACACCTGCGCGGCGATATCGCTGATGTAGGTGCCCGCATACCCGTCCTCCGGTGCGGGCTCACCCTTGGCCGCGGCAACCAGGGAGTCGGCGAAGCGGTCGATCTGTGCGCCGTGGTCGTTGAAGTAGTACTCCCGGACCACGTCGGCGCCCTGCGTGGTCAGGAGCCGGCCGAGTGCGTCACCGACGGCGGCCCAGCGGGTGCCGCCGATGTGGATGGGACCGGTGGGGTTGGCGGAGACGAACTCCAGGTTGACGTGGTGGCCCGCCAGCAGCTGGGAATGACCGAAGCCGTCGCCGGCGTCGATGACGTCGTTGACGATCTTGGCTTGGGCGGAAGTCTCCAGCCGCATGTTGATGAAGCCCGGTCCGGCCACCTCGGCACTGGCGATGCCGTCGGCCTTCGTCAACGCCTCGGCCAGCCATCCGGCCAGCTCACGGGGGTTGGCGCCGACCTTTTTGCCCAGCTGCAGGGCCAGGTTGGAGGCGTAATCGCCGTGCTCGGGGTTGCGCGGGCGTTCTACGGTGACCGTCTGAGGCAACGCGGACACGTCGAGGTCATGCTCGGCCAGCACCGCGGAGGCGGTGATTTTGAGCAGCTCGGCGAGGTCGGCGGGGGTCACGAGCGTCCATCCTATTGGCTGAGGGCCTCGCGCCCCGAATCCATTACCGGTGGTCGGATGATCACCCGGATGCGTTAGTCTGGCGGGGCTGTTCAAGCCCCATGGCGCAACGAGTAGTGAGTGCGCCCCCGTAGCTCAGGGGATAGAGCGTCTGCCTCCGGAGCAGAAGGCCGCAGGTTCGAATCCTGCCGGGGGCACCCATATCACCGCAGCTCAGAGGTGGTTTTAGCGAACCTCTCGCGAATTTGTCTGATCCGCGTCTGATGCGTGCCTGCTCCGCTCGTTTGCTGGGCTCGCGCAGCTTGTCCGCGCCCACTGAGCCTCCGCGCGCTTGCCACCACGTGAATAGCGCATGGGGCATTTGGCACTAACATACCGGTATATTGATAGGTGCCAACCCCGGTTGGCGACAGACATAGACACTGATGGCGGCTCAGTATAAACGCACCTGAATTGCAGTCGAATTCTTCTGAGAAGGTGTCTCTTGTCGCGTCTCGATTCCGCCACAGTTTCCACACACACGCCCCGTTGGCTTTCCACGTCGCAAGCCGCCGAATATCTCGGCGTATCAGTCAACACGGTTCGTAATTACATTGCAGATGGACGCCTAAAAGTTCATCGGATGGGACCGAAGTTACTTAAATTCGACCGTGCCGAGCTTGATCGTTTCGTGGAGGGCAAGGCCAGGCGGTAAGCGCAATATCGGCACTCTGGCCTGCAGTAACGACGGGCAACCCCCTAGGGAGCGGGTAGACGACGCGTGTTGTTCGCGGCGCGGAAATGCAATATCTGGGAGAATTGAGAGCTATGGGAGCACGTATTCCGACCGGTCCTAATGCGCTGGCATTACGCTGCGATGAGTGCGACAAACGGGTTAGAAGCGATGGATACATCAAGCTTAATCGCGAGGCCGTGGCGCGGAGTGCAATTGCGGTCGGCGATCAGGAAGCAATTAGCCCCGCTACTCTGCGCGTTTACTGGAAGATCTTGCATCCCGACTGCGATGCCGACGCCAAGCCGAATGATTTTCGAATCTCAGCGCGAAAAATACCCACAGAAAGCGACCTACTGCAATGCACGGCGTGGCTTCTGCGCAATCAACCCGAGTTGATCGCCGCAAGTAACTGGCACGGGTTGATCGGTCGCGTCTTAGCCGACACCCAAGAGCATGCGGATCGGCTCGCTAGTCCCGGACGCACCGAAGCCAACGAAGCTAGAAAGCACCGCGCCGAGAGGCGCAAACGAGAACTAGACGACAACCCCGACGATCCACGACACGGCACAGTCACCGGCTATCAATACGGCTGCAAGTGTGACCGCTGCAAAGCCGCCAACGCGGAGCAATCGCGGCGAGACCGCGCCAACCGCAACGGACACAACGACCGCGAATTGATTTCAACATGACGACCGAAGCGACGACGCCCCACACGACAGCCACAAAAACAGCGAAGGTTCCCGCGAAATGGTCCGAAGACTGGTGGGCCACCGTGGCAAGTCCGACGACACAGCGTTGCACCGCGCACAGCTCGCGCACCGGCCAACGCTGCGGGAAAGCTGCGATGGACGGCCAACGGGTCTGTGGCTCTCACGGTGGTCGTGCTCCCCAGGCCAAGCGCGCAGCGCGCAAGCGTCTTGAGGAAGCCGCTGACCGGATGGCCCGCGAATTGCTCAAGATGGCAACCGACGGCAACGTGCCCGAACACGTTCGAATCAACGCGATCAAAGACGCCTTGGACCGTGCCGGAGTCTCGGCGAGAACCGCTGTCGATGTTGAAGTCACGGCCAAGCCGTACGAACGCATGTTGGACAGCGCGAGCCTTGTTGGCGGCAGCCGCGCCGAATGGCGCCGCTCCCAAGGCATTCCCGACGATCCACCGAAAGCGTTGCCGGTCACCGACCCAACGCAACCGATGGACGCCGAAGTGATCGACGTAGAACCAGACCAAACGGACTGCGATTCGCCCGTAGCGCCGGGTTACGGCAACGGTCGATCTAACTCACCAGACGGCGACGAAGCGCAGTCAGGCGAGCGTCCACCGCTTTACGATCCGTTAGCCGACACGCTGAGCCCGTTCGGAGCGACCGACCCGCCACCTGACGAACTTCTGACGCTCGATGAAGCCGTGATCCGTGCGGCTCGCATCAACAACATGGGCGCTGCCGGTCACGCACGCTTGCACCGACCGCAGCGAGCGTTACCGCGTGGCGTTAGTTCTCGATGACGCGGCGCACCCAATCGCTAATGTGTGCGTCGACTACCCGACCGGTTCCGTCCTCGGCCCAGAGCAGCACACGATCCAAGTGGTGCGGATGCCGAGAGACGCTGTGCACCCGCCACGTTGTTTCGGTGCCGTGTTCGTCGGTATCGAGCAACTGCGCACCGGGCGTAATTCCGTGTGCCATGACCGGCTGAGTCGCTGTGTTCGTCGTCATGGTGCCGACGTTAGATTAAACCGGTTTGTTCTGCTGCACAGCTTCGCCGTGGGCTGCCTGAGCTTCAAGCGAAGCTTCAAAGTCTGCGTAGGAAATGAGGTCTGGCAGAAGTTGCACTGAAGCCACCTTTTGAACGACGTCGTCGAGGCCTGAGAACTCGTATAGGGCTCGTTCAACCTCGCGAGACACCTGACTTGACGGCATGCCGAGGCGAAAAGTCTCGCCTGTAGGCCAAGCAACTTTACAAGAATAGGGATAAGCGTCGTCTCTTGGTTCGCCATTCATTCCCGTGACGTTAAAGCCCCGTTCGGCCAATGCAGCATCCAATAGGCCGTAATTAACCGTCGCTACCATAAGCAGACGATTCCGCAGGAGGTCGGCGATTGCATTTTGCGGAATCTTGTAGCTAAAGAAGCGCATGAAAGGGAAACCTTCTACGTCGTACTCTTCCGCCATGGGCAGCTCGCGAACTAGCAGAAAGCCGCCCCCTCCGTGCGCTAGCAGATCATTTTGAACATGTTCGACCATCGGCTCGCGGAATTTCGAAATGTGTTCTTCGGTGACACCTTCCTTTCGATAGAATATCGTGTAACCGATGAAGTGATCGATTGAAAAGAACGCGCAACCATCGCGCCGAGCATTTCGAATTGCGCGTCGAAGGTCTGCCCAGTGGTGCGTATCCTCGTGGGGCAGTCGAAAAACGACGTTCGGAATGCCGTCAACCGTGGTAATCGCGTTGTCTTTCATGTCCCGCTGCGCGATCATTTTGTCGAGCCGCTGAAATTGCTTCTTGAGACGGCGATCTTGTTTAGCAGGCACAGTCGCACCGAGATTTTCGGGCGTGGTCGATGCAGCTGCCTCAGCCTTGGGTGTATTTTCGAGTCCCTTTAAGAGATCCATGGGTTCGTTGCTGTACACGTTGACAGTGACGTTGGCCTGAATAACGCCGTCATCCAACGTCTCGCTATCATTGACCGAGCTCTTCAATTCAACCGTTTGGAAGCCCCACGACTTTCCCTCTTTCTTTGGCTGCATAAAAGTGATGTCGCCAATGCGCAACCAATTGGTTATGTCGTGAATGATCGGGACGCCGAACTGCTGACTCAGCAAGTATCCGGCCATTGAAACAACGGCCTGGTGGCTTGTAGTTATCGCCGCAATAGGCTGTCTGGTGCCCGTCATTAATGCGGCTATTGTCTTCCTATCGAAGAGAAGCACCTCCCAGGCCAGCGCGTCTCCTAAACACCGCGAATACCAGCGCAGCCGACGCAACCAATCCAGCGCTGGTATTGCTTTTTTGTCCTTTCGCACCGTTTTCTTTAGCTCACCGATATCTCTTTGAATCTCTGCTTGCAGACGAGCGAGATCGTCCTGAAAGCCGATAAAAGCATCGGGACCCTCGGCGAGCAGGTCCACCATGTGCACGCGACGGGCTAGCCGCTCGATCCTTCGTTGGAAGGCAGTGACTCTTCTGGCTGAGTAGGGCTCGCCAGCGACGTATCGCTTCACGACAAGCCATCGTACGAATGGACACAGACACCCGTCGCATCATTTCGGCTTTGTCGGTCACCGTGTCATCGAGAGTTTCGAGCCGCTTTCCGCACTGATCTGACACCCTTCCGGTACCCCTTCGTCAACGCGCGGCCTTCGGCCCTCGCGGTCCTGGCGTCGAACTTCGGCCCGGTCGACGTAGGGAACGCGCGAGCCCGGATCGAGGTCAGTCGCTCATGATCGGTGCGGGCTAGCTCGACATGGCGGGACACGATGCGGCGGCGCTGAACCCCCGTACGCGTGCGCGAGGTCGGTCGAACCTGACTGCCTGCCACCGCCCCGACCGCGACCGCTGAACCGGCCACAGCCACACGACGGCGCTTGCGTTTGCGCTTGTCGTGGTCGGATGCAACACCGCCGGTCGGCGCAAAACGACCCCGCGCGTCACGACGGTAAACGCGTTTTCCTCTGCGACGACCAGGACGACGGCGCGCCACGGCTACCGCCTCTTTTTGCGCCGCGTACGGCTCGCTGCAGCCTTGCCGACCCTGCTCGAACCCTTCGCCCTAGCCTGACGGGCGAATTTCGCTCTCGCGGCCTTCTGCTTTTTCGTAGCCATGGTTGCCTCTCAGTCAGCGAGCTTGATCGACGGCCCGTCAGGCTTGCCCACGGTGCCCCGATTCACCTTCACGCGCGTTTCGCCGGATGTGATCGGGTTGTAGTGACGCGGCTGACCTGGGCCACCCGACAACTCGCCGTCACCCACGCGCCGAGGTTCGCCGCGCATCGCGGCACCGAGCCCGACCGCAAGCGCATCAGGCGCAACCGGTCGGGGATCGCGCTGGGCGTCCAACATCGCGGATTCAACCCACGGAGGGAGCGCGGTCATAGTTCGATCCCTACCGGTGCGTGATGAAAGCGGGCGCGGTGTACGCCGGTTCGGTCGTGATCTGACACACCGCAGCACCGCCACGACGACGCACGCCGGTACCGAATCCGCGTGTTGCGAACGATTCCACCAGCGGGACACCCGACCAGTTACCGGGCATCAGACGCAAACCCTGTTGCGAAGCGTCGGGCCACTCACGGAAACCAACGACATTACGGTCGGAATTCGGCCCGTAAGTCGCAACAGCCGCGATGTAACCCGATGGCACGTAATCGCTTTGAATCACCAGAGCTTCGCCGTACGAGCCGAGAACGGGGATGTCGTGGAACGAACCGGGCACCGGTTCACCGATCAACTCGCCACCGTCACCCGACAGATACGGCGGTTGCGACTCGCTCGGTACGAAATCCCAGCGCGCCACGGGAACATCATCGATGGTCTCTGCGCCTTCGGGCGGACGCGACGGCTGATTGGCCCGCCAACTCATCACGTGCTCAGCCTCATCGGGATTGCACAACAGAAGCAACGTCGCCCCGGTCTCCTTGCTGAAACCCTTGCGAGTCACCAACCGAATCAGATGCTCGGCGTCCCCTGCGTCCACTTGCTCGGTGGCGCTTGTGATGTAATGCGTTTCCTCTGTGGGAAATTGCCGACCAAGGTACGGCGGGGGTCCCGGGGCAACACCGTCGTAAAGGTCATAGACGGTGAATCCTTCGGGATTCTTTCGCCGCGTCTTGCCGAAGATTGACTTGAGGATTTCACCGGTCGTCAATGTGGTGTCGCCGGTCAGAATATTGTCCATGATCGCGCGGACCTGACGAACGTCAGCACCGCGCAGGAAAAGCCGCGTGAGGCGAGTCGCGATGTCGTAGTCGGTGAACTGGTATCCCAGCATCAGCGAATCACCGGGCGTGCCAGCAGCTTGCGGGACACCGATTTCAGTTGCCTGTTCGAATAGCGCCGGAGTGATGTTCTGCGGTACCGCTTCGCCTGCGTTGACCGTGCGGAACGCCAACAGATCGGTGAGCTTGCGCCTGTCTTTGTTCCAGATGTCCAGAACCTCAGAGAATTCCGTCCACACTGCGGCCAGATCAGTACCGTCGCGCAGCGTCGAAAGAACCGGCGCGACTTCGCCAGTCGTGGTGATGCCGTACTGACCGGTGGGCACGGTGGCCCCGTAGATCGGCCATGCGGCCAGAGCAGCAGCCTTGGCGTTGTCGCGCAGTGTCGTCGTGTTCATCAGTGACCCCAATCGGTGCAGACTTGGCCTCGATTCTACGCCGTCTGAATCTCCGAATGCTGTTGGTATAGACGGAATGTCGGACCACACCGCACATGCTGAACCGTTCGCGCGCGCTCGTCATTGTGCTATTCTGGGACACAGCCGGTCGCGAGCCGTGCGGGTGTTCACCGGGAACCTCCACCAATGGTCCATAGAAGGGTGACACCGCATGTCTCGCACATCATCCCCGTTGACGCGCAGCGATTCTCAACATGACCGGCCCGCAGCAACTACCGACGCTGATCCTGTTGATTCTGTCGCTGAATTGATTTCCACCAAAGACGCCGCGAATCGCTTGCGAATCTCGCCGAACACTTTGCGCAAGTACGTCGCGCTCGGCTTGATTCCGGCGCATCAAGTCGGGTTGCGGCTACTCAAGTTCGATCCCAACGACGTTGACAAGCTCGTGCGAAAAATCGACAACCGCACGGCCGGCGCATGACAACGATTCGCGGTGTCACCGACTCGCAGGCGCGAGCGAGACAGTCGCGCGCTCGCCGTGAGCTTGCGCAGATACAACGCGAAGACGCCGCGCGCTTCGCCGCTGTCACTAAGGCACTGGCTGAATCTGACGCGATACCAATGCATATGAAAGCTATTTACGCACAGACGATTTGCAGCCACGACACACCACCACTACGAAAGGGCGAAATCCCATGAGTCGCAGACCACACCTAGCCGAAGTCACCACACCGCTTGACCCCGCAATCAGGCAGCGCATACACGACGCAACACGTCATTGCATCGACAGCCCACCGGATGCCACGCCCATGATTGCCACCGAACAACAGGTGCAAGACGTACTGCGGTCGTGGGTCGGTACCGAAGCGGTAGAAGAACGTTTCTATGAAACCAATCCCGAACGGCGCTGGATTCAACTGCTGACTCCGGTGGCCGATGCGTTGCGTCGTCCCGCCGATCAAGCCGCCGAAGCGTTTCGGTTTGCGACCGCTCCCGATCTTCCGGCGATCCTTGCCACATGCCGACCGCATGAACCATGGGTGATGCACAGCGCCGACGACCTTGATCATGCTTACGCGGCCGTCGCAAACGAAATCCACTGCGATTTGCAGATCAACGGGCCGGTGGTCATCGACCGTAAACGGCACGCCAGTTGTGTCGATTGGTTCGCGCATTGCCTGCAAACCGTGAGACGGGCGGACGGTCCCAACAGGCAACTTGAGCGCGACTTTTTCGCACAGAACTTTCTCACGATTCCCGTAGCGCGCGGCGATCTGGTGATCCTGATGCGGGTCTGCTGCTGGTGTTTGGGAGCGTTTCTCGGGCAAAACGCGGTCGATCCTGCGAAATGCATCGTAGAGCAGGGCTATTCGGATGGATTCGGGACGTTGTCGTGGCGAGTGATCGAGACGCCGGCCACCGACGAATCAACCGACGATCCTTCATGCAAAACGATCTGCGCCGATGACGACGACGACGGCCGAAAGTGGGAGAACCCGCCCGGTGACTACTCCGAGCGGGTCATGTCCCAGTCAACAGCTTCGAGTTCAGAGAGACCACACCATGATAACCCCCAGCACCGACAACCTCGATTCCGAAACGATGGAAACACCAAGGCCGGTGCTGCGGTTGGTGTGCAGCGACGCCAGAGCGCGCGCCTTCGCCGCGTGGCCAATATTCGGCGGCGAGACCTCTGAGCACCAGCCACCGCTCGACCTCGCCGGGTTGCTGCGGGTGCTCGGCTTCACCACAGGCGAGTTCGTGGCCTTCGGGTACAAGCTCGGTCCCGATGGCCGGTTCAACTCGCGGGTGTGTGACGCTTCCGATGCAGCGGCCACGTTGGCGAGCCTGCCCGGTGGCGCTGACATATGGTTTGGCGTCAATCCAACGCGCGGGCCAGCTCGCAAGAATGCTGGGCGTGGCAGCACCGCAGACGTAACGCGCCTGTCGTCGCTGTATGCCGATCTAGACGTCAAAGACGGCGCATGCACCAGCACCGACGTGGCGAACGCGATCATTGACGACTTGTCGGTGATTATGGGCACCGGGCCAGCAGCGATCACCTACAGCGGTAGCGGCGGTTTACATCCCTACTGGCCGGTCACTGACGGCCATGTGGACGGCTCGGACGACATCGACCTTTCGCACCTGTTGAACCGATGGAAGCGGTTGGTGAAGCTCGTCGCGAGGCAACGCGGCGCGCAGGTCGATTCCGCATTCGATCCAGCGCGGGTGCTGCGAGCACCGGGAACTTTCAACCACAAGCCCGAAGCCACCGGAGGTCGAGCGATACCAGTCACCTGCGTTGCCAACGGAGGCAGGCCGCTCACGCTGGCTGAAATCGACAAGCGTCTTGACGCCCACGGCATCCGCGAGATTGCCGACTATCCCCGCGACAACGCACGCAAAAGCGACCCGGATTCGTGGCGCTTCGCTGGCGAAACATGCGCCTACGCGCAGGCGATGATTCGCGGATGGGCCGACCCCGACACCATCCAACTCGGCACCGGACGCCACCAATGGCTGTTGGCTCAGGCCACCCGGTTGTATTGCGCGAAGTTCGGCGGCTGCATTACAGAAGACGACTTCAATCACGCCAGGGACGTTCTAGAGACGACGTTTCGTCATCTGCGCGCGACGCGTGAACCGGTTAACGTTGTGCCGCCCGGTGAATTGCCCGATGCCTTCGGTTTTGGTCTCGCGAAGGCCGCGACGAAGACGAAAGATGCCGCACGCAACGAACTTGGTGACCACGACCACGACCAGCCCGCACAACGCAGCCAAGCATCACGACTGGTGGACATCGCCCTAGAGTCCTACCGGCTCGGCGTGAGCACCGATGGCCGACCGTTCGGCTTTCACCCTGACACGCCGCATGTGGTGATGGATCTGCGCGGGACCAAGCTGGGTTTGCGTCAAGCGATTGCGCGCGACTACTTCAAACGGTTTGACGCCGCCCCGACACAATCAGCGGTGTTGGCGGCTATGGGTGTGTTGGAAGGCATGGCGCTAGAACAAATCCCCGAGCCACTGCACATTCGAATAGCCGGAGACGTCAGCAGAATTCATATCGACATGGCCGACCCCGATAACCGCGTCATCGAAATCAGCGGCGGTGCTTGGCGGGTCGTCTACGAATCGCGCTACAAATTCCGGCGAACCGAGCTGACAGCGGCGATGCCTGAGCCCAAGCAGGGCGGCGACGTGGATCGACTGTGGTCTTATCTCAACATCGCCGCCGAGGATCGACCGCTAGCGTTGGCGATTGCGATTGATGCGCTGATTCAACCGGGCACGGCCAAACCGATTACCGGATTCACCGGCGAACACGGCACGGCCAAGTCATCGACTTCAAAGCGTTTCCTTTCACTGATTGATCCGTCGACGCTTGACGAGATGCATGGCCCGCCAACCGATCTAGAACGCTGGCTGAGCATCGCCGGGGGTAGTTGGGCCGTAGGGCTGGACAACATGTCCCACGTTCCCGATTGGCTCTCGGATGCGTTTTGCCGCGCGTCCACCGGAAGCGGCAGCGCCACGCGCACGCTTTACACCAATGATGGATTGTCGGTGATCAAGTTTCGCCGGTCGGTGATCTTCAACGGCATCGAACTCGGTGGATTGCGCGGCGACTTCGCAGACCGATTGATTTCGTTCGAGCTGCACACCATTGAGAAGCGTAAGGCCGAAGCCGACTTGAACGCCGCATGGCAGACCGATTGGCCGGTTGTGTTCGGTGGCCTGCTCGACCTTGCGTCGAAGGTCCACAAGATGCTTCCCGACCTGGCAGACACCGCACCATTGCCCCGCATGGCTGACTTCGGGCGCGTACTCGCCTGCGTGGATCACATCACCGGCAGCACCGGCATGGCACGGTATCGCGAGCGCATCAGAAGCGGACTGCGGGAGAGCACGTCGACAAGTTCGTTCATTCAGGCCGCGATCGATCTGCGCTACGACACCGGCAAGGCAGGCAAGACCGCAGCCGAGATTTTGAACGACGTGAACCAGCGATGGCCGATTGTCGCGATGAGCGCCACGACACCGCGCGATTGGCCGCGTTCCCCGAGATCGGTCACCAGTGCACTCAAACGCAATGCGCCTGGACTGCGCTCGATGGGTTGGCACGTCGATGACGACGGCGCGCGCAATCTGGCCTGCGTGATGCGATGGACCCTGCGACCTCCTGCCGGCTGATTAGCTCATCTAACCGACAGGGAAACAAGGCAAATATTCCCTGTCTCTACTTGATGTCTTTGAGTCGGTGAGAGGGATAGGAACATGGGTAGGAAAGGAACAAGCGAACCCCGCAGTCGAGGTTAAGGAAATCAGACAGGGATTAAGTTCCCGGTATCCCTGTCTGACGGTCGTCACTCCATCCCATAACGCCACCCATGGACGTGCGCACCCATGGTCAACGGTCCCCCGCCCCCCGGCCCGGTTCGCCGCTGAAAAACGACGCACACACTCCGGTGGCCGTACGCAAACGGCTACGCCTTCGAGAACGGGTGTGAAATCTGTTGTGGCACAGGCTATTTCATATGAACACCGCGATGGCATCCGACACGCATCCGACACCCATAGGTATAGTATGTCGCTGACCTGCGAATACGTGCCTTAATCCGGCAGTTGTTGATCCTGCGGGGTGGCGACTACCGTGGCCGGTTTTCGCGGCTCCGGTGCCTCACGGTTTTGGCTTACGAGGCTGCGCAGCAAAGAATGCGTTTCCTTGCCACCGTGGAGGGTCATTGTCGAAACCGCTGAATTCAAAGGTGATTCCATTGTTCATGATCCACCCTCCCGGATTAGCCACGGACGGTCCGTAGATCATTCCGGGTGTCAGCGCAAAGGGCGTCGATATGGTCAATAGGCTCGCGAACTGTTCGTCTCCGTCAGCCATCGCCTGTTGGTGCAGTGCGGCCTGCCGTGCCGGATCGGCAACATGCAGCGCCGTTCGCACGTTGCGATTTTGATTGTCCAGCACAACCGTCATCACGTCTTCGCCCACAGATGCTGGTACAAGCGAATGGGTTTCTAGAACAGCATCTTTCAAGATATCGCGCACAGTGTCTGCGAGTTCTTCAGGCGGGCAGTGAAGTGCTCTTATTCGGTCCTGTGCCCGGTCGAGTGTCGGTCGGTGTGTCATTCCCACGGCATAAACGCGAAAGGCTCTGAAATCGTCAACAGTTGGCCCTAACTCTGCACTCGCCACGGAGTCTCCACGCGCAGTCGTTCGGAACATCACTTTGTGAACTTTGCCGCCCTTACGCTGTATGCCAGCGCCTAAAACGGTCGTCGCGTATCTACTCGCAACCGATTTCGGAAGCGTTGCGTAGGCGCTTCCTAGCTTCGCCTCGACGCGATCACGAATCTCGCGATAGTGCAGATCAGTCGGCGGTTGCCAATACGTGAATGCTGCGTCTGACAGGTCATCGTAACCACTGACCGCTTCCGCAATGAGTTGATCGGTCGGCCTACCGGCAAGGTATGCCAGTCCCGTGTAACCCATGACGACCCAGCACTCGCGGGCACAAACGATGACGGTCTTATTACTGTGCGCGTCGTGCTCGATTGGCTCAGCTGCGGGCGTCCGCTTTTTGCCGACGAGCCGGTCACTCGCATGGATTGCCCAATTGCCGACGACAGCCGAAACGATGAGCGTCAAGTTTGCGGCTCCGTTTCGATTGCATCGGCCACCGCATCAGCAACGGGCTTTGTCGTCGTCGCAAGTGTTGACAGCGCTTGGGCGATGACGGCCTGGCGCTCACTGACGGCAGCCTGATACATCAGCGACGCTCGCGACGTGGAATGACCAAGGCGAGCCATTGTCTCCGAAATCGATCCACCGACGCGCGCCGTCATGGTTCCCGCGAAGTGTCGCAAGTGGTGATGCGTGGCCGACTCACGCCCGATTGATTTGAGAGCCGGTTTCAAATACGAATCGGCGAAAGTCTTGTTATCCAAGTGGCAGCCCCCACGCACCGGAACGAACAGCGGCGCATCGGCACCGGCTTTCGTATGAGTGTCCAAGTGCGCTTTGATGTCAGCTCGTATGTGCGGAGGGATCACCACCAGTCGCGCCTTATCGCTCTTGGTCGTGTCAATCGTGCATGTCCCACTGCGATGGTTGACCGCACGGGAAACCGTCACCGTTTCGCAGCCAGGCCCGAAATCGCTGCGCCGCAATTCGGCGACCTCACCCCAGCGCAATCCGCACCACGCCGAGAGCAGCACCAGCGCGCGCCAACGCTCCCCGATTGCGTCAGCCAGCGCGGCAATCTCGCTCACTTCCAGAATCACCGGCTCGCGCTTGCGGTTGGAACTCATGGCCCGCTTGATTTGGCACGGGTTGCGGTCGATCAATTCATCTTCAAGCGCCGTCTTCAAAATCGCGTGAAGCAACCCGTATGCCGCGCTGTTGCGCCGTGGCGTGTCGGCGGGCAGGCCAGCGTGCCACCCGCGAATCACTTCGCTTGTCAGGGATCGCAGCGCAATCGGTCCCAGTTCCGGCAGAATTTCGTGCTCGGATAGCGATTCGTATTCCAGACGGGTCCGCGGTTTGATGTTGCGCTGTTCGATCCATGTCTTTGCGAAGTCTTCGAGCGTGATCGATTGCGCCTGCTGCGTGGCTGCGCGTTGTTTCGGTGAGGTCCACGTTTCGCCGGTCATGATCGTGCGCTCTAAGAATGCACGCTCGTTGGCAAGCCAGCCTTCGGCGGTCGTCTTCACGGTGAAAGTCTGTGGCGCGTAGTGGCGCTTTTTGTCCGGCCCGATGTAGCTGGCTTCAAATCGCTTGGACTTGTTCGGCAACTGGACGACGTAACCCCAGCTTCGGTGTCCTTTTCTGGCTGCCATGGCGTGCAATTCCAATCGGTTTCCGCTGTGATTCCTGCCGGGGTACTTCCCTACCAGCGGGATTTGCACATTCATACTACCAACATCGGATGCGTTGGGTAGAGCCGTTGGTATCAGTTGGTATCAAATGGTGCGTCCAGCTCGGATCTATGCCACAGAGCCACAACAGTTTTCGACTACTCTGGCTGTTCAGAGTGCCAATCCGCATTTCGCGTCGCCGCAGGTTCGAATCCTGCCGGGGGCACTCGTGGTTTGATTCGGCCTCGGCCGGATCGCCATCCAACGAGCGGGTAAGCACCTCGGTGCGGGTGAGCCACAGTATGCCGCCGGGTCCGCAACAGTGATCGACGGCTTGCTCTGCGGCCCAACCGGATAACGGACGAGATCAGCTGGCGTAGCATCGCAAGTCCAAGCAGGTCGGGCCGGTTCGCTGCACGGCCAGCATGAAGGGGACCTCGACGAGCGCTGACGATCCGATGCCGAAGCCGCTTCCTGAGCCCCCTCCTCGTCCCTCGATATCGGGCCACAGCGGCCGTCGTGGCCCGATGGCCGAGCCAGTGGAGCCGGTGGTGATCGGTGCGCTGTTGCCGTCGGACGTCAGCAGATGCGCCGAGTTGGACGCCGTTCTGTTCGCGGGCGACGAGCCGTGGTCGGCGGCCATATTTGAACGCGAACTGGCCAACACGGACGGTTATTTCGTGAGCGCACGCACGGCCGGAACGCTGATCGGTTACGGCGGCATCGTGCGTTTGGGCTCCACGGGTTTCACCGGTGTGTCGTTCTACGAGGTGCGCAATATCGGTGTGGACCCGGCGCACCAAGGACACGGCATCGGCCGCCGGCTGTTGAACGAGCTGCTGGAATTCGCCGCGGGCGGCACCGTATATCTGGAAGTTCGCTACGACAACGAAGCCGCCATCGCGATGTACCGCGATGTGGGATTCGACCAGGTTGGCCTGCGCCCCGGGTACTACAACGGCGTCGACGCGTTAACGATGCGGCGCGAGCCTCGGGTTAGCACCCAACAATCGTCCTAGCCCAGTTGCCGCCGGTAGCGGCGAACGGGCACATGGCCCCTGATCTTGACTTCGACATCAGCGCCGGCACCGCCGACCTCTTTTACGGTGAACTTGTACAGATCGCCCAGCGGACTGCCCAGCATGGGTTCCCCCAGCTCCTCGACATACCACTGCACCCCCGGCTGGTCGCACGGCGGCCTCGATGCCCTGTTCTCGTCGAAGTGCCACTTCACGTCTGGATTGCCCGCAGGGAATTCGATGTTGTCGTCGCGCTTGATCTCCGCAGCGGGAATCGTGTCAAAATCCTGGCCCGTCGTCACCGCTATGAGGGTAGTCCTGGGAGGTCGGTCGACCTCAGACCCTTGGAACGGCGCCGCCCAAACGATCGGGGTAAAGCGCGGCACTGGCTTGGACTCCCGGAGCACGCCCAAATTCAGCGCGGCTTGCGCAGCATCGGCCAGATTGGCGGCGAACCGCCGGCCTGGATGACGCCGAGCTCCTCAAACCCGTGCGCGGCGTAGAGCCGCCTGTTGCGAGGGTCGGTCGCTTCGAGGTAGGCGGGCAAGCCGTCACGGTCGCAGCGCGACGCAGCGTGCCGCAGTAGCGCCGAGCCGAGGCCGCCGCCCAGCTTGGGCGCGTCGACGCCGATCAGCGGGAGGTACCAGTGTCGTTCCGTTGGGTGGTATTCGCCCATCTGCCCCAAGACGCCAAAGACTTCTTCCTGGTCGTGCTCCGGTACGGCCTCTACCGCAATGGACGCCATCGCCTCGTCGTCCGAACCGACGTCGGGTGGCAGCCACAGGGCCACTCCTGCACAGTCACCGACCGAGTCAGCAGTGCCGGCCGCGAACGCATTCCCGGCCAGAGCACTCACGAATTGCGGCCAGTACGTCAAGTAGCGACTTGCATCAGGCAGAAACCAGCGGGCGACGGGATCGCTGCTGAACGCGATCGTAAGAGTGGCGATCGCGCTGCGCTCGTCGGTAGTCGGAGTTACTGGGCTAGCCTCCGAAGTTCTCATGCGCTGACGATACGCAGTGTTCGCCCGATGAAACAGCGGCTCACACCGCTGGAAACTCCCCGCGCCACTGCTGTGGCACGGGGAGTCGGTGGACAGCGGATCAGCTTGCCGGTGCGGGAAGCCCACCCGGTGCCGGACTCGACGGCGACTCGCTAGGGGTCGCTTCCCCGGGGATATTCGAAGTCCAGATGAGGATGTCCTGGAGTCCGTCGTTGTAGACGACACCGTTGGCCGGCGCACCCGTCACGTCGAAGTAGAGCGTGCCGGTCGATTCGCTGCCCTGCGGGATGGGAGCCGGGTTGAGGCCTCCCGGGACCTGTGCCTTGTCGATCAGCTTGTAGGTCTGACCGTTGGGTCCGCGGGCGCTGAAGTTCTTGACCATCGGAGTGACCGTGCCGGCGTCCGACCTGGCGGTGATGTCCGCCTGGTAAAGGGTGCCCTTAGGGGTGTAACCAGGAATTGCGACAGTGCTGGGCTGCAGATTGCTCACCGTGTAAGTGATAGTCATTGGCCCATTGATCAGCTGTTGACTGGACCCGAAGGGTTGGACATTCGGCGGCGCGGCAGAGGCGACTCCTGCGCCGAATACGGCTGCCGCAGCTATTCCCGCAGCACAAATGACCGCCTTGAGTGTGGCGATGGTGAACCTCACGATGGGCTCCTTTTTATTTACTCCGCGATTGTTCGAGCGGTCGCCCAAATGTCGGCGGGACAGACCGCACTTGAGTGGCATAACCAAAAGCAGCTGCCCCAAACCTTTTTGCCTCGGAAATTGCGTCGCCAGGTGCGGATTCTGACAAGTCAAACCGAATGGTTCTGCCGAGCAACGGGATTGACTGATTCTTGCCGTCAGACCGTGGGCAGTCGCATGACGTATCCCGCCTCGAGCGCTACCCACAGCGCACCGTCGGGTCCGATCGCCAGCCCGTGCGGCTCGCTGCCCGCAGGCAGGTCGATCAACGTGACCTCACCGTCGGCGGTGACACCGGCGATCTGGTCGCTCCCCCACAAGCTCACCCAGACACCGCCGGTGGGATTGGCGACCACCGCGTGCGGTTTGCCCGGCAAATCGAGTTCTTGGATGGCGTCGTCGATCGGGATACGGCCGAGCTTGTCGGCCAGGATCTCGGTGAACCACACCGCGTCGTCGTGGGTGGCGGCTATGCCGACTGGACCGGCGCCCGGCGTCGGCAGGTCGCGAATGATGAGGTCGCCCGACGGCTCAAGTCGGCCGATGGCATTGGCCTGGTTCAGTGTGAACCACAGCGCTCCGTCGGGACCGGTGGCGATCATCGACGGCGTACCGCCTGGAGCGGCCACCTCCGTCACTGCCCCGTCGACGTCGATCCGACCCACCACGCCGGACGTCATCGCGGTGAACCACAGCGCCCCCTCCGGCCCCGCTACGAGGCCGAAAGGAGCACTGCCACTGGTCAATTCGAAGGCGCTCAGGTCACCGCCCAGGCTGATGCGCCCGATCCGGTCGTCACCGGTTCGGGTAAACCACAATGCACCGTCGGGTCCCGCGACGATGATCGACGGCTTACTCTGCGGCGCAACGGGATACACATCGAGGCCACCATCGCTCCTCACGCGAGCGATCGAACCGCTTTGGACCAGCGTCACCCACATTGCACCGTCGGGCCCTGCGGTCAGCGCGTACGGCCCGCCCGTCACGGGGACTTCGAGAATGCGGTTCACGCGAGCGAGCCGGGGCTCGAGTCGGTGGCGGTTCTGCTGAGCCCCATCGGTTCGTTATCTGCTTGCATCACTGAGCCACCGACCCCCCGTCGCGGATTCGACTGTTGCACTCGCCATGGCGTTTTGCCGACCAACCTACTGAAAGGCCTCGGTAGGCGGCACCTTAGCGATACGCTGACGCGATGCGGGAAAACGCCGCAACCGCGACTCGCTTGCTCGATGTTATGGAACGCGACATCCTGCCAATGACCGCGCGGGGAGTCGCGCAGGGCAACAAGATCTTCGGCGCCGCCCTGCTGCGAAAGTCCGATCTATCGGTCGTCATCACGGGCACCAACGCAGAGACCAATAATCCGCTGCTGCACGGAGAGATCAGCACGCTGAACCAGTTCTACGAGTTGCCGGACCGGCCGTCGACGCGCGATTTGATCTTCCTGTCCACACACGAACCGTGCCCGCTGTGCCTATCCGCCATCACCTGGGCCGGATTCGACAACTTCTACTACTTCTTCAGCTACGAGGATTCCCGGGACGCGTTTGGTATTCCCCATGACCTCCGGATCCTCAAAGAAGTGTTCGGGGTGGAAAACGGCGACTACCGGGCGAGCAACGCCTTCTGGTCGGCGTATTCGATTCCGGAGCTGGTCAACACCGAACCGCAGCAAGAACGCGAATCGCTCCGTCAGCGCGAGCAGCAAATCCGGGCCCGCTACGCCGAGCTTTCTGACCAATACCAACTCGCCAAGACCGACAACAACATTCCGTTCAACTGACTGGCGCAAAGCCCTTGCGACGGCCCCCTCACCGGCCGACAATCGGTTGATAGCAAATTGATTGAGAGCCGCCGTTATGACCAATTCTCGCATTCTCCTGGCGGCTGCCGTCGCGGTCGCCCTCGGCCCGGCAATCCCGTTAGCAATACCGGGTGTTGCGTCAGCCTCGGCATTGGCCGATGGAACGTACCGGTTCGACTTCGACGGCAGTAAGCAGACGGTCGACGGTGCGCCGAAGCCAACAGGTTCGCACTCCACATTGATCGCTATGCGCTCCGCCTGCCCACCTTCCGGATGCGTCGCGACTGCCTGGGACACCTCGATCGGCCCCACCTGGCTGCAACCACCCGAGGAAGGAGCGCTCGTCTTCCGCGAGAACCGCGACCAGTGGGTGGCGACCAGGTGGAAAATGTTCACCTGCAACAACACGATCAAGCAGGGGACCGAAACTCTCTCCTTCCAAGTGAAAGCCGACGGAACCTTCGTGGGCGTCAGCACTCAACTGGAGGCGCCCTGCGCACCCATCGTCATTCCGTTCACCGCGACGCGGGTAGGCGATGTGGGCCCGGATGTCCAGGTGGCCGACCCCAATAGCGCGTAAACCGGCATCCTGGAGTGCCACATAAAGTACATGGTTTTCTGAATACAGAATTTTATGTACTATTGCTCCCATGCTGCAGGTAAGCCATATCGATGCGTTGTCGCGCTTCGGCCATGCGCTGTCCGACTCGACCCGGACCCGGATCCTGCTCAGACTCAATCGTGAACCCAGTTACCCGGCGGAGTTAGCCGACCAGATCGGCGTCTCGCGTCAGATCCTGTCGAATCACCTGGCCTGCCTGCGTGGCTGCGGCCTCGTCGCCGCAGTCCCGGAGGGCCGCAGGATGCGCTACGAGCTCGCCGACCCCCGGATCGGGCACGCGCTCGACGACTTGATGGGCCTGGTGCTCGCGGTCGACCCGAACTGCACGTGACGGCGAAGGAAAGCGGATGTCTCGAATCACCCCGCAAGCCCGTGCCGTCTACCGCGATGAGATGGTCGCGGCCAAAAGAGCCGACACCACAGACGTCCGCTGGCATCACCTCGAACGCGCACACATCGTTTCGCAACCGGACCCATGGCTACACACCCATAACCACGTTGCGATGCTGATTCTCGCGGTCCGTCAACACGACCGGCGAGAAGCGTTCGGACAGCTGGTGCGCATCGTCTTAGCGGCGCCCGGATCACTGACCGGGAGATATCCCGAGGGCAATACCGGCCGAACCTCGGCCGGGCTCATGACACCGATGCCTACGCCGCCGGACCTCGCCAAAGCCCTTGCCGGATAGGCCAAAGCCCTTGCCGGATAGCCTGTGAGGCACAGACCTTCGTCCCGGTTCCGATGAGGTGGTCAACGTGACAGGTACGCAACGCGGCGACGACGGCGACCGATCGCTGATCGAGGACGCGCTCAGCCACGTCCGCGATGCGGCGCCCGTCGGCTGGCAGCGGGTGCGCGTCGAATTCATGTCGGCCGCCGAGCCGCCGTTCGCGCGCGGATGGGCGGTGGTCGGGTCGGACACCCTGCCAGTGCCGGTGCTACCCCAAGCACTTGAGTTGCTTACGGAGTATCAGCGCCGCGCGGTGGCCGGCGGTGGGGCCGGATTCCGCAAGGTCATCGTCGAATGCGACTACCTGGAGGCGGTGAGCGTGCACACCGAACCCGCACACACGTCGGGCCGGGCGGCAGGCTCGAGCACAGAGCGCGGGGGCCGGCTTCGCCGAATGTGGTCGCGCCGATAGCGAACGCACTACGCCACGATTCCCGGAATAGGTGACATGTCACGCATGTTGCAGGGTGTATCCGCACATGCGAACGACGAAGGGAATCGATGATGGGTCAATTGGACGGCAAGACGGCGTTGGTCACTGGCGGCACGTCCGGCATCGGACTGGCCGCCGCCCAGCGACTGGCAGCCGAGGGAGCGCACGTATTCCTCACCGGACGTCGCCAAGATGTCCTGGACGAGGCGATCGCCTCCATCGGCGACGCGGCAACCGGGGTGCGCAGCGACGTATCGCGGTCCGAGGACCTCGACGCCGTGGCGGCGGCGATCCGGGCGCGCGGACGGGGGCTGGACATTGTTTTCGCCAACGCCGGCGGCGGAAACTTCGCGGCACTGGGCGACATCACCGTCGAGAACTTCAACGACACCTTTTCCATCAACGTCGGCGGCACGTTGTTCACGGTGCAGAAGATGCTTCCGCTGCTGAACCACGGCGCCTCGATAGTTCTGACCGGCTCGACGGCGGCATACAACGGGACGCCGGCGTTTAGCGTGTACGCGGCCAGCAAGGCAGCGATCCGCTCGTTCGGACGGACATGGGCCGCGGAGCTTGCCGAACGCGGGATTCGAGTGAACACCGTCGTCCCGGGTCCGGTGGAGACCCCCGGCCTCAAGGGACTCGCACCCGCCGGCTCTGAGCAAGAGTTGCTCGATGCCGAAGCGGCGAAGGTGCCGATGCGGCGGCTCGGACATCCCAGCGAGATCGCCGCCGCAGTTCTGTTCCTGGCGTCAGAGGAGAGCAGCTTCATGACCGGCGCCGAGCTGTTCGTCGATGGCGGCGCAGAACAGGTGTGAATTATTCAGAGGCCTGCGGTCCGAAATCAGGCTTGGGAAGGGCTCCTTCGCGCAGGATCGTCTCGTAAACGGCGGTCAGTATCTCAGCGAGCTGACGCTCTTGGTCGCTGTCTATGCCGGCGAAGAACAGCCGCTTGACATGAGCCGCGTGCTTGGGGGCGGCACTGACGAGTTCGTCCTCCCCTTGCGCGGTCAGCACCACGTCCGTGCCACGCCCATCACTGTCCGAGGCAACGCGATCGACCAGACCGCGTCGGCTCATCCGTTGCAGATGGTGAGACAGCCGGCTGCGCTCCCAGCCGATCACCGTCGCCAGGCTGGACAGCTGGGCACGGCGCCCGGGCGCGTTCGATAAGGCGTTCAGCACGGTGTAGTCGCTGAGCGACAAGCCGCAGTCGAGTTGGAGTTGGCGGTTCATCTCGTACTCGAGGCGATGGTAGACCCGCATGTAGCTCAGCCAGGCTTCTTGTTGCAGACGGCTCAGCCGGCCCGGGTCCGGGGACGAGCCGCCCGAGTCAGTGCGCATTCAGCGAGACCCGGCCCACCTCGGCCAAAGCCGATGTCCCCCGGGGCTGTTCGAAGATCACCACCGCTTTGCGCCCATGGATTTCCAGCGTCGCAATGGTATTGCCGAACAGCGGCCCGCAGACGTTGGCCCACCTCATCGGCGGCGAGGGGAGCCCCCGCCTACGCAACCACCACCGGGTGAGAGCGGCCGCGGGCCGAGTCCAACCCAGCATGAAGGCCGGCTTGATGAACAGCGGCACATAGTTGTGCACCGGCGAGCACACCAGCTGGTGCACGGTCGCCCCGTCCGGTTCCACTCCTTCGAGCTGCGCGCGTGCGGCGTAACTGTGGTGCACATCGCCGGACAGCACACTGATCGTTGCCGGGCCGCGGGGATGGTTCGCGATCCGGGTGATCATCTGCGCCAGCCGCACAAACGACTTGCGAAACGCCGGCCAATGCTCGAAATCCACCTCCTGGCGGATCTTTTCGGCAAACCTTCCCCGCCGGCCGGGCAGGTCCGCCGCATGCTCGTTGAGCGATTCCAGGTCGCCGATGGCCGGGGGCATCAACCAGGGCACCGACGTCGCCAGCATCAGGTGGTCGTAGCGATCCGGGTGTTCCTCGGCATTCGACTCCACCCAGGTGAACTCCTCGTCGCCGATCATCATCCGCTCGCCATGCTCCAGGATGCGACCGTTGCGCGAGTCGATCATGATCAGCCGGGTGCGGCCCAGCTCCCAGCGGTAGCTGAACCGAACTCCCTTGTGCGAGTCCACTTCTCGGTCCGCCCGCTCGGCGAGTTCGGCGAGGATCGGCCAGGTGTCGCCATCGGCGGCGAGCAGGCGCTGAACGTCTTGGTCGCCCGCCAAGTCCTCGGGGCTCAGATTGCCCAGGTGTTGGTACACCCAGTACGACGCCAACCCCGCCTTGATCCGCTCACGCCACCATGGCACCTTCGCCATTTCAGCCCGCCACGGAGCCGAGGTGTTCCAGTCGTCACGGATGTCGTGGTCGTCGAAGATCATTGCGGTCGGCACCGTCGACATGAGCCACCGGATTTCCGGGTCGCCCCACGAATGGCGATACAGCCGTTCGTATTCGCCGAAACTGACCACCTCGTCTGGTGGGCGGCGGCCGCGCTTGTTCCGCCGCACCCGGCGGTCGGCCACCCGACGCTGCTCGTCGGGTGGCAACTCGTCGGCGTAAAGCTGATCGCCGAGCATGATCGCCGCATCGGGCCACTCGTCGATCGGCAGCCCGGCCATTCGCCCCGCATAGCAATCCAGCGCGTCGAGCTTCAGCTTGGCCTCGAGCTTCTTGTCATCTGTCTTCGGGTAGCGGCACGACCCGAAGATGGCCCGCACCCGTTCCGCACCGGCGGGGCCGCGGGTCCGAATCACGCTCGGGGGAAACTTCGCGAACTCGGGATCCTCCAGCGGCCACGCCGTGCGGCCGTCGACCCGCACTTCGTACTCGGTCACGCTGTCGGGATCCAGACCCGTCACCAGGACGAGGGCGAAATGAAAGCCCTGCACCTCGAAGGTCCGCGCCGAACAACCGAGAACCTCGACGGTGCCCGGGTTCTCGGTCTGCACCCAGATCAGCGCCGTCGTATCGGCGACGTGCCGTAACGCCGGACCAAGGACTAACCCCATCGGACTCACCTTATGGGTAGCTTCCGACACCCGGAAGCGTCCGGCCGCCGCCAACGAGTTTTTGCGCAGGCTGATTGAAATCTGCCGAACCCCTGTGAGTGTTTTCTATGAACAGCCAGACTAGGGGTGTAAGCTGCGATTTTGCCGATACACTTTGGCTACATTGCCCATAGGCAATGAAATTTCGGCGTGAGGCAGTGACATGTTCAGAAATGCAGTACTTGCCGCGGTTGCACTAGCATCAGGAGTTTTGTTCAGTCCGGCGGTGCCGACGGCCGCTGCCGAGGTTCCGAAGATGCAGGGCGTCTACGCCTACACCGAATCCGACGGCGTGGCCGGCACCTGGACCATCACCACGACGTGCACGCCGGACTGCGTCGCCCATGTCACGACCTCGCCCGGCCACGGGTTCGCCGCTCCCCTGGTCAATGGCCGGCACGTCGTCACGCGCAGCGTCCCCGACGGCGTGACGTGCCCGCCGTACCAGCTCGGCGACAACGGCTCGTTGTGGGACGGCGGCACCTGGCCGGTGACCGTTCGGCAATGGTGGGACCCGGTCACTTTGAATGGCGGCGTCGATTTCCTGGACAGCGTGTCACCCTGCGGAATTCCGAACCCGCGGACGTCGTTCACGCTCAGCCGTATCGGCTAGCAACCGTCAAGGATTCTCCAAGAAGTCCCCAAGAACTCCCCGGCAACCTGGTTCTCAACACCCCGCTTCGGCGGAGGAGACCAAAGGGGAGAGGGACATCATGGCGAACCAATCACGCCGGCACCTGCGGCCGGTCCGCGACGTCACAGCGCCGAAGCTGCAGTTCCGCACCATTCACGGCCACCGCCGCGCCTTCCGTATCGCCGGCTCCGGTCCGGTCATCGTGCTGCTGCACGGGGTGGGCGACAGCTCCACCACGTGGGAGCCCGTGCACGCCAAGCTTGCCCAGCGCTTCACCGTCATCGCCCCCGACATGCTGGGGCACGGCGAGTCGGACAAGCCCCGCGCCGACTACTCGCTGGCCTCGTTCGCCAACGGTCTGCGCGACCTGCTCACCGCGCTCGAGATCGACCGCGTCACGCTGGTCGGGCACTCGCTGGGCGGCGGTGTCGCCGCACAGTTCGCGTACCAATACCCGCAGTTCGTCGAGCGCATCGTGCTGGTCAGCGCCGGCGGGGTCACCAAGGACGTGAGCATCGCGCTGCGCTTCGCGGCCATGCCGCTGGGCGCCGAGGCGCTCTCGATGCTGAGGCTGCCGGGAGCGGTCCCCGCGCTGGGACTAGTCAGCCGCGCCGTCGGCACCGTAGTGGGCTCGACCCGGTTCACCCGCGACGTCACCAGCCTGCCCCGCCTGGTCGGCGGCCTGAGCAAGCCCGGCGCCGTGTCCGCCTTCGCACGCACGCTGCGCGGCGTCGTCGACACCCAAGGTCAGTACGTCACCATGCTGGACCGCAGCTACCTGATGCACGGCCTGCCGGTGCAGATCATCTGGGGTGAGGACGACCTGATCATCCCGGCCAGCCACGCTCGGCTGGCACACCGGCAGATCCCCGGCTCGCGGCTGGAGATCCTGCCCGAGTCCGGCCACATGCCGCACGGTGACCACCCGGACCGCTTCGTCCAGATCGTCCACCAGTTCATCGACTCGACCGAACCCTACGAGTCCGACCCGGAGCTGGTGCGCAAGGCGCTGCAGACCGGCGTCGCGCAGTACGCCGATTACTCGCCGGCCGACAGCGACCTCGCTTAACCCGAACAGCGATTCGCGCGCGGCATGATGTCTTTATGGCCGTGCCGCAACGCTCTCGCCCGGCGCCGGATACCGGCCGTAAGCCCCCAGAGCTGCTGCGGTGGGTCGCCGTCGTCGGTGCCGTGCTCGGGGCAATTCTGTACTCGAATTGGATTCTGGAAGTCGTCTTCACCCGCACCTTGCCCGACCCCGATCTGTACATCAGCGAACTCGCCGCGGCCGACCAGCCGTATGCCGAGTGGTTCCGGTCCTGCGACCTGGCCGCGGCGGTAGTCCTCGTCATCGCGGCCGCCGCAGCCCTGATCGGCCTCCGCGGCGGGCAATGGAGCCGGCTCGGTTGGTGGGCAGTGGTGCTATTCGCCGCCGCGACGATACTGGACAGCACCCTGTGGCGGCTCGTGTGCGCACCCAGTTCCGATGCCGTGTGCGCTGCCCGGGAAGGCTCGCGCACCGTGCCGATCGGCCATCAGCTGCACTGGTTCAGCAGCGGGACCGTGCTCACCGCAGCGATCGCGTCGTTGCTGGCCTTCGTCGTGGCCGATCTGCGCGAGGGCGCATCGCCGCGGGTTCGTCGCCTCGGGCGATTCATGTTGGGGGCATTGATCGGAACGTCGATACTGACCGGGATCGCCATCCTGGTCGACAGCGCCGACGTCGTCGGTGTGGTCGGGATCGCGCAGCGGGCCGAGCTCGCCGTGTTCGCCGGCTGGCTGATCTACGTCGCGTTGCGTACCGCCCGCGCGCCCACCCCATGACGGACCGCGTCGAGGTCGAGACCGGCGGGTACCGGACGCGGATCCTGGTGGACGGACACACTGGTCCCGTCGTGGTGTTGTGTAGCGGCCTGGGCGGGCGCGCCCTGCACTGGAGCGACACCGCCGCGCACCTCGCCGACGACCACACGGTGGTGCGCTTCGATCGGCCGGGCGTTCCGGTTACACCGCCCCTGGGCGGCCGCCGCACGGTCCGAGCGGAGGCCGACCGGATCGCGGCCGTGCTCGACGCGGTGCGCCGTCCCGAGGAGGCGTTGTTGGTGGGGCATTCGGTCGGTGGCTTCTACGCCGAAGCCTTCGCGCGGCTGTACCCGCACCGCACCCGCGCATTGTTGCTGCTCGACTCCAGCATCGCCCCCGACCACCGATGGCTGCCCACCTTGCCGCTGCCCAACAAACTCGCCGCCGCCACCGCCACGCTGAACGTGCTGGACAAGCTGCGACTGCAGCCGCCGCTGAGCCGGGTGGGCCTGCAGCTGGTGCAGCGGCGACGACCTGGCGGGCTCGACACCGCAGCCCGCAGCGAATTACGTTGCGCTGCAACAGACTCGGGGTTCCCACTGGCCGTGCTCGCGGAATACCTCGGCTATTACGAACTGGCGGCCGAACTGTGCACACTGCGGGCCGTCTACCCACTACCGCCGGTGCCGCGGGTCGTCGCCACTGCCCACGCGGGTTGGCGCACCCATCGCTG